>JAOPVN010000209.1 GCA_025966175.1 Modestobacter sp.
AGCAGCTGTTCGATGTCTCCGCGTGCGGGGTGAACTACGCCGACACCCACCACCCGGTGTCTGCCAACTGACATCAACCCCAGGTCTCCGTGGCCTGCACCGACGGACCGCGGCGGTGGACGAGCGCGATGGCGACCGTGGGGACCAGGGTCAGCGCGGCGATGACGGTGCCGACCGCGGCGGGTCCGGTGGCCCCCAGGCCGGAGCCGAGCGTGAGCCCGGCCAGCCAGGAGCCGACCGCAGTGCCGAGGTTGTACGCCGAGACCGACATCGCCACGCCCAACGTCGGAGCCACGCCGGCGAAGCGGACGGCCAGGGACGACAGCACCGGGTTGGCGCTGAGTCCGATGAGCCCGAGCAGGGCGACGAGCGCGACTGTGGGCAGCGCGTGTGCGGACAACAGGCAGATCGCGAGCAGCACGACAGTGGTCACCGCCGCCACGACGATGGTCGTCGCATGCGGCCGGGTGTCACCGAGGCGCCCACCGACGATCGTGCCGATCAGGGAGCCGACGCCGAAGCCGACGAGCACCAGCGGCACCCATCCGGTGGCGATGCCGGCCCGGCCGGTCAGCAGCGGGGAGATGTAGGAGTAGGCCGACAGCACGCCGCCGGTGGTGGTCGCGCAGGCCGCGAGCACCAGCCACAGGCGGCCGGACCGAATCGCACCCAGTTCCGACCGCAGGGACATCGACTGCTGATCGTTCTCGTCGTGCGGAACGTGCCGTGCGATGAGCGGTACGGCCGCCAGCGCCAGTGCGGCCAGTGCCCAGAACGGCCCCCGCCAGCCCGACAGCTGGCCGGCGAAGGCGCCGAGCGGCACACCGACGACGTTGGCGAGCATGCCCCCGGCGCCGACGAGCCCCAGCGCGCGGGAGCTGGCGGCCGGGCCGGCGGCGCGGGTCGCGACCACCGACGCCACCGACCAGAACGCGCCGGTCGCCCAGGCCGTTCCGAACCGGGCCGCCAGCAGCAGCGGGAAGCTGCTCCCGAGCGCGACGACGACGTGCCCGGCCGCGAACACCGCGAGGGCGAGCATCAGCGTCACCCGTCGCGGCATCCCCCGGGTCAGCAGCGCCATCGTCGGTGCGCCGACGATCATCCCGACCGCGAACACCGTGATGAGCAGCCCGGCCTGGGCCACGCTCACCTGCAGGTCGCCGGCGATCTCCGGCAGCAGGCCCGCGACGACGAACTCGGTGGTGAGCATCAGGAACGTGCCGACGGCCAGCACGTAAACGACGAACGGGAGTCGCAGTGGTGCTCCGCCGCCGGCAGCCGGGCCGGCGGCATCGACCGCCGGCCCGGGCGTACGGGTCAGCTGCTCCGGGGTCACCCCAGGGTCGCGGTGTCGATGACGAACCGGTATCGGACGTCGGAGGCGAGCACCCGCGCGTACGCGTCGTTGATCCGGTCGGCGGAGATGACCTCGACCTCGGCGCCGATGCCGTGCTCGGCGCAGAAGTCGAGCATCTCCTGGGTCTGCGCGATGCCGCCGATCATCGAGCCGGCGTAGGAGCGGCGGCCGCCGATCAGCGACATGACGTTGAGGGACAACGGCTCGGCGGGAGCGCCGACGTTGACCAGCGTCCCGCCCACTGCCAGCAGCGACAGGTACGCGTCGACGTCGATCGGCGCGCTGACGGTGTTGACGATGAGGTCGAACCGGCCGGCCAGCTGGGTGAACGTGTCCGGGTCGCTGGTGGCGGAGTAGTGGGTGGCGCCGAGTCGGAGGCCGTCCTCCTGCTTCTTCAGCGACTGCGACAGCACGGTGACCTCGGCCCCCATGGCGTGGGCGAGCTTGACGCCCATGTGCCCGAGCCCGCCGAGGCCGACGACCGCCACCTGCTTGCCCGGCCCCGCGCCCCAGTGGCGCAGCGGGGAGTAAGTGGTGATGCCGGCACAGAGCAGCGGCGCGGCGGCGGCCGGGTCCAGCCCGGCGGGGACGGACAGCACGTAGTCGGCGTCCACCACGACATGGGTGGAGTAGCCGCCCTGGGTGGTGCTGCCGTCGCGGTCGGTGCCGGCGTACGTGCCGACCATGCCCTGGAGGCAGTACTGCTCGTCGCCGTTGCGGCAGTTGGCGCACTCGCCGCAGGAGTTCACCATGCAGCCGACGCCGACGCGGTCACCGACCCGGTGCTTGGTGGCCGCCGACCCGACCTCGGCGACGACGCCGACGATCTCGTGCCCGGGGACCACCGGGAAGGGCTGCGGGCCCCAGTCGCCGTTGACGGTGTGGATGTCGGAGTGGCAGATCCCGGCGTACTGGATCTCGATGAGGACGTCGTTCGGGCCGACGTCCCGGCGCTCGATGGTCGTGAGGGCCAGGGGCTGGCCGGCGGCGGGGGCGGCGTAGGCGGTGACGCGCATGTGGATGAGCTCCTCGTTCAGCGGTGATCAGGTCGGGACGGGTGTCAGTCGACGGCCGGGGCGGCGGCGTACTCCTCGTCGGTGACGGGGGTCATCCAGTGCACGACGGCGTGGTCGGCGTCGCTCTCGTTGATGGCCAGGTGGACCATGAGCCGGTTCGGCGCGGCGCCGTGCCAGTGCTCCTCGTCGGCCTCGAACAGGACGCGGTCGCCGGGCCGGATG
>JAOPVN010000228.1 GCA_025966175.1 Modestobacter sp.
CGACGGCTCGGTACGGCCGGAGCCCACCTTCGACCCCGCGCACGTCGCCGCCACGGTGGCGCACATGGCGCGGCTGCCACTCGACGTCAGCATGCCCTTCACGACGGTCCTGGCCACCGGCATGCCCCATCTAGGCCGCGGCTGAAGGCATTCGAACAGGCGTCGCGGGTGGTTGACCCGCGCGACAACACTGCCGTGAACCCCGGGCGAACGCCCCGAATCTGCCTGGGGGTGCAGGATCCGGTCCGCCCTGGCACCGGATCTTGTTCCGGGTCCGGTCAGGCGCCGGGCTTCTTGCGTTCGGGCTCCGTAGGCGTGTCTCTCATGTGGGTTCAGCGCTGGTCGCGGCGGAGCGGGTGGTCCTCGGGACCCTCCACCACGGCGATCCGCACGCCGTCGGGGTCTTCGATCCACATCTCGACCAGTCCCCAGGGCTCCCGTTGAGGCGGTCGGGTGACCGTGACACCGGCGTCGGCGAGCCGCTCGTGCTCACGGGCGACGTTCCGCACCTGGAGCCACATCTCGAGCCCCACGGGTGGCTGCTGGGCATGGCCGGAGACCTCGAGCAGTCCGTTGCCCAGGAAGTAGACGACGCCGCGATGGTCCGGTGGTCCGAACTCCCGGTAGACGGCCAGGCCGAGGACGTCGCCGTAGAAGACATGTGACCGCGCCAGATCCGTGGGCCGCAGCAGCACACGGCTGCTCAACACATCCATCGCAGCATCTTCCGTCAGCTCTGCCGGCCGTTGACGCAGACGACGGTTGCACCAGGTGAGGGTCTCGCTGACACGCAGCAGTCGCGTAGGGCTACGTCACCCCGCGCGCGGGCTGGGGTGACGTCTGCACGTCCACAGGCGCGGTGTGATTGCACAAATCTACTGACAGGCACCGCGGCGTCAGTAGGCAGTGATTGGCTCGGCCGTTCGAGGTCGTGGAGCAGCGCGGCATGCCTGACCTCCGACCGATGGAGGGATGGGTTCATGGGGACGACGAAGCGGCGGCAGGCCGGCGAGGGTGGGATCAGCGAATACCTGACCAAGGCCGGTCCGCGGTTCCTCATCAAGTACCCGGTGCAGCAGGAAGACGGGACCAAGCGCGTCGTCCTCAAGCGCGGCTTCACGACCCGGCGCGAGGCCGCTGCCGCCCTGCGGGCGGAGATCCGCAGGACCGAGACCGGCGAGTGGGTCCATCGGTCCAAGCAGCCCTTGGCGGCCTACCTCGCCGAGTGGCTCGACGGTCAGCGGCTGGCACCCGCGACGCTGGCCAGCTACCGCAAGAACGTCCGGCTGCACGTCACGCCCCGCCTGGGTGCCACACCGATGGACCGGCTCACCGGCACCGCGGTCGACGCCTGGATGCGCACGCTTGAGGCGTCGGTCGGGCTGACGGGCGGGGCGGGCTGTCACCCCGCACGGTGCGCTACGTCTACACCATCCTCCGGTCAGCACTTGCCGACGCGGTCAAGCACGGCCGGCTGGCTGTCAATCCCACCGACCGGTCCACCCCGCCCAGCCCGTCCCAGGCACGCCCACCGGAGATGCACGCCTGGACCGCACCGGAACTGGCCCGGTTCCTCCGCTGGGCCGACGAGCACGACAGCGACATCGCCATGGCTTGGCGGCTCCTCGCGTTCACCGGGATGCGTCGCGGTGAGGCGCTGGCGCTGCGGTGGCGGGATGCCGACCTGGACGCCGGCCGGGTCGCCGTCCGCCGCAGCGTGGGGGTGGTCAAGGACAAGGGGAGGGGGGAACACCTGGTCGAGGGTGCGACGAAGACCGGCCAGTCCCG
Source organism: Modestobacter sp. (assembly GCA_025966175.1). Classification (GTDB taxonomy): domain Bacteria; phylum Actinomycetota; class Actinomycetes; order Mycobacteriales; family Geodermatophilaceae; genus Modestobacter. Next base: position 1,789 of record JAOPVN010000228.1, read on the forward strand.
CGTCGTCGACCTCGATGCCGGCACGGTTGCGGCCCTGCGCGCCTACCGGGCGGTCCGCGGATCGGTCGCACTGGACCTGGTCCGGGACACCGCCCTGGTGCTCGGCACGCTCGACGGCAGCCACCGCCATCCGGAGCGGTTCTCCCGCCATTTCGTCGCGCACGTGGTGCAGGCCCGCAAGGCGCTGGGGGAGGAGCTGCTGCCGGTGATCCGGCTGCACGACCTGAGGCACACGCACGCCACGTTGCTGCTTGCCGCGGGCGAGCCGGTCAAGGTCGTCTCCGAACGGCTCGGGCACGCCAGCGCGACCATCACCCTGACCGTCTACCAGCACGTGCACCCCGGCATGGGGCGGCAGGCGGCTGACAGATTCGCCGCGCTGCTCGACGGCTGACGACGTCACAGAGCCGCGAAGTATCAAAGTGGTATCACGAGGCCCTTCCGGGCCCTGAAATGAGGCCACCCCGGGCTCCTGACCTGCAGGAACACCGGGGTGAGTGTGTGTCCGAGGGGGGACTCAGGCTCCCGTCTTGGGGCGTCGGCCCCGGCTCGTGGGGCGCTGTCGCCTCGTCCGGCGTCGTAGGCGAAAACCGTCGAAACGACCTTGGGGTTCCCGCCCCCTCACGTTCGTCGGTCATCACTGCTCCCATGTGCGGAGCAGGCCGGTGCAGCGGTCCAGTAGGTCGTTCTCCGGCAGGCGCGGCCAGGCGTCGAGTGGGCCGAAGGCCGCCTCCACCGCCTCCCGTCGTTGCGGAAACGGGTCCACGTCGGGCAGGTAGATGCCGGTGGTGCCGTAGATCGCCTGTCGGCTGTGTCCGAGTACGAGCCCGTCGGCCACCGGCCCCGCCGCGCTGTTGATGGCGGCGGAGCCGGTGTGCCGCAGCGCGTGGGTACGGAGCTCGTGTCCCTGCGCCCACTCGCAGTCGTCGTGGAGTGCGCGGGACCACTGCTCGGCCCGCTTGACGCTGACGCGGTGGCCGCCGCGGGTCCGGAAGAGCGGTTCAGCGGCCGCGCAGCTGGC
>JAOPVN010000242.1 GCA_025966175.1 Modestobacter sp.
CCCCGCCGGACCACCGGCGGAGCCGCCCGATCGGCAGCCGCATCGCCACCAGCATGCCGACCAGCCCGAGCACGGCGAAGGCGATCTGCCGCACACCCGGGAGCCAGGCGGGCTGGCCCGCCTTGGCCGCCTCGATCGAGGAGGCGGAGAAGACCATCACCAGGCCGATGACCAGCAACAGCCCGGCCGACCCGAGCACCAGGTGCGAGGTCGTCATGGCGCCGTCCAGCCAGGCCGGGCCGCGCAGTCGAAGAACCCCCTGCCCCCCACCGCTCGCAGGCTCGCGGCGGGACCCTGCAGGGGGCCGGGGGCTGGCGGGTCGAGTGGCCGTGCTCACCGGGGAGTCACCCGAGCTCGCGGACCGCGTCGGCGTAGGCGCGGCCGCGGTGCGCGTAGTCGGTGAAGACGTCCATCGAGGCGGCCGCGGGGGCCAGCAGCACGGTGTCGCCGGGGCGCGCCAGCCGGACGGCGGCCGCCACGACCTCACGCATCACCCGGTCCCCGTACGTCGCGCTGTCCCCATCCGTCACCACTGCCCCATGGTCGCCGCTGGGGACGACGGTGCGCGGGACCGACGGGGCGTGTCGCGCCAGAGACCTGGCCAGTTGCTCGCGGTCCCGCCCCAGCAGGACCACACCGGCCAGCCGCGGCGCGACCGCGGCGACCAGCGGATCGACGTCGGCGCCCTTGAGCAGACCTCCGGCGATCCACACCACCCGGGGGTAGGCGGCCAGCGAGGCACCGGCGGCGTGCGGGTTGGTCGCCTTGCTGTCGTCGACGAAGTCCACCCCGTCGACGCTGCCCACCAGGACGTTGCGGTGCGCGCCGCCACGGAACCCGGCCAGGCCCCGGCCGACGGCGGCGGCGTCGACCCCGGCGACCCGGGCCAGCGCCGCCGCGGCCAGTGCGTTGACCGTGTTGTGCGGCCCCCGCACCTGCAGCGCCTCGAGCTCGGCCAGCAGCTCACCGGCGGGGATGGAGCTGAAGGCGCGGTCGACCAGGGCACCGGCGCGCACCCCCAGCTGGCCCGGCTCGGGCTCACCCAAGGTCACCGTCACCGGGTGCCGGTGCCGGGCCACGAGGGAGGCGGCCACCGGGTCGCCGGCGTCGGCGACCGCCACCGGGGCCAGCCGAAGCAGCCGGGCCTTGGCGTCCCGGTAGGCGTCGAACGTGCCGTGCCAGTCGACGTGGTCGTCGGCGACGTTGAGGACGCAGGCCGCCGCGGGGGCGATCGAGGAGGACCAGTGCAGCTGGAAGCTGGACAGCTCGACGGCGATCGCGTCGTACGCGGGGCGGCCGTCGGCGTCACGGGCGGTGACCACCTCGACCAACGGCCGGCCGACGTTTCCCGCGGCGACGGCCCGGAACCCGCCGGCCTGCAGGACCGCCTCGAGCATGGTGACCGTCGTCGTCTTGCCGTTGGTGCCGGTGACGGCGTACCAGGGCGCCGGCTCACCGGCTCCGTCAGCGCCCGGCCCGCCCCCGATCCGCAGCCGCCAGGCCAGCTCCGGCTCGCCGATGACCTCCAGGCCACGGTTCGCCGCGGCCACCAGGAGCGGGTGGTCCGGGCGCCAGCCCGGCGAGGTGACGACCAGGTCGACGCCCTCCGGCGGGGTGCTGAGCGGGCCGAGCCAGCGCGCGCCGGCGTCCACCAGTTCAGCCAGGACGGCGGGCTCCGCGGCGTCGGTCAGGACGACGTCGTCCCCGCGCGCAAGCAGCACCCGGGCGGCCGCGGCGCCGGAGACGCCCAGCCCCGCGACGAGCACCCGCCGGCCGGTCGGCATGCTCATCAGAGGCCCGCGAAGGAGAGCCAGTCGGCGTAGAACAGGCCCAGCCCGAACGCGACCGCCATGCCCGTGACCAGCCAGAACCGCACGATCACCGTGTTCTCCGCCCAGCCGGCGAGCTCGAAGTGGTGGTGCAGCGGTGCCATCCGGAAGACCCGTCGCCGGGTGGCCCGGAAGAACGCCACCTGGATGACGACCGACAGCGTCACCGCGACGAACAGCCCACCGAGCACGACCAGCAGCAGTTCGGTCCGGGTGACGACGGCCAGCCCGGACATCAGCCCGCCCAGCGCGAGCGAGCCGGTGTCCCCCATGAAGATGCGCGCCGGGGAGGTGTTCCACCACAGGAAGCCCAGACAGGCACCCATCGCGGCGGCGGCGACGAGGGTGACGTCGAGCGGGTCGCGCACGGTGTAGCAGCCGTCGACGAGCGCGGTGCCGCAGTCGTGACCGAACTGCCAGAACGAGATGATCACGTAGGAGGCGAACACCATCGCCGAGCAGCCCGCGGCCAGGCCGTCCAGGCCGTCGGTCAGGTTCACCGCGTTGGAGAAGCCGGCGACGAACAGGTAGGCGACGGCGACGAACAGGAACGCCGGCAGCGTCAGCGGCGCGATGTCCCGGACGAAGGAGATCGCGGTGGTGGCCACGGCGTCGCCGTTGTCGTCCTCGATGAGGGCGAGCACCGCGAACGTGACCCCGACCAGCAGCTGCCCGACCAGCTTGGCGGTCTTGTTCAGCCCGAGGCTGCGCCGGTAGCGGATCTTGAGGTAGTCGTCGAGGAAGCCGACCGTGCCCAGGCCGATGAGCAGGAACAGCAGCAGCAGGCCGGTGGCGGTGACCCCCCGCCCGTCCTGGTTGAGCAGGAACAGGTGGGCGACCAGGTAGCCGACGACCGTGGCCAGCACCATGACGGTGCCGCCCATCGTCGGGGTGCCCTTCTTGGCCAGGTGCGTCTCGGGCCCGTCGTCCCGGATCTCCTGCCCGAAGCCGCGCCGGCGGAACGCCTTGATCGCCAGCGGCGTCACCAGGATCGAGATGATCAGCCCGACGCTCGCGGCGATGAGGACGGACTTCACCAGGCGGCCCCGTCCTGCTGCTGCAGCTCCCGCCGGGCCGACTCCCGGTCCGGCACCTGCACGACGGTCTCCCGCGCTCGGCTGTCCAGTGCTCCGTCCTCCTGTCCTCCCCGGATCCCCGCCGACCGTTCGGCGGAAGCTCCGGTGTGCACGTCCGTCGCATCCGCGCCGACGGGGCCCGTCAGCACGATCACGCGTCCGCCGTCCGGGCCAGGAGCACGTCGCGCAGCACGCTGCGGTCGTCGAAGGGCAGCACCTGACCACCCACCTCCTGGCCGGTCTCGTGACCCTTGCCGGCCACCAGCAGGGTGTCACCCGGCCGCGCCAGCGCCACCGCGGCCGCCAGCGCGGCCCGCCGGTCACCGATCTCCAGGACCTCGGCGCGCCGGTCGGCCGGGACGTCGTCGACCCCGGCGCGCATCGCCGCCCGGATGGCCTGCGGGTCCTCCGAGCGCGGGTTGTCGTCGGTGATCACGAGCACGTCGCTGCCGGCCGCGGCGGCCGCGCCCATCGCCGGGCGCTTGCCCGGATCACGGTCACCCCCGCAGCCGAGCACGGTGAGCAGCCGACCGCCCGTCGCGGACCGCAGCGCGGCCAGCGCGGTCTGCACCGCGTCGGGGGTGTGCGCGTAGTCGACGACGGCGACGAAGGGCTGGCCGGCGTCCACGGGTTCCATCCGCCCGGGCACCACCGTCTCGGCGAGGCCGGCCAGCGCGGTCTCGGGGGCCACGCCGACCGCGTCCAGCAGCGCGACCGCCAGCACGGCGTTGGCCACGTTGAAGTCGCCGGGCAACCGCAGCCGGGCCGGCCAGCTGCGCCCGCCGGGCCCGTGCAGGGTGAAGGTGGAGCCGCCGGTGGGCGCGGTGGCCACGTCGGTGGCCGACCAGTCGGCCGCGGCGGGGTCCCGGCTGGAGACGGTCACCGTGCCCGGGCGGACCAGTCGCCGGCCGGCGGGGTCGTCGACGTCGACCACCTCGACCGCGGCCCGCCCGTCGAAGAGCAGCGCCTTGGCCTGGAAGTAGCTCTCCACGTCACCGTGGAAGTCCAGGTGGTCGCGGGAGAGGTTGGTGAACCCGGCGGCGGCGAACCGGACGCCGTTGACCCGGCCCATCACCAGCGCGTGGCTGGAGACCTCCATGACCACCGCCCGCACGCCGGACTCCGCCATCGTGGCGAGCAGGGCGTGCAGGTCGGTCGCCTCCGGCGTGGTGCGGACGCTGGGCAGCTCGGTGGTGACCGGTGCACCGTCGGCGTCCCGGCCGCGGGTCCGGGTCTGCACGGTGCCGATCAGCCCGCTGGTCCAGCCGGCCGCGGCCAGCCCGGCCTCGACCAGGTAGCTCGTCGTCGTCTTGCCGTTGGTGCCGGTGATGCCCAGCACGGTGAGGTGCTCGCTCGGGCTGCCGTGGACCCGGGAGGCCACCGCACCGAGCACCCTGCGCGGGTCGTCGACGACGCAGACGGGCAATCCGGTGGCCCGGGCCTCGGCGGCACCCGCCGGATCGGTCAGCACCGCGGTCGCGCCGCGGCCGGCGGCATCCGTGGCGTAGCGGGCGCCGTGGGTGCGGGCGCCGGGCAGCGCGGCGTAGAGGTCACCGGGCCGGACGTCGCCGGAGGCGAGGGTCACCCCGGTCACCGGGGTGGCGGGGTCACCCTGGACCGGCGGACCGATCAGGTCGGCCAGTTCGGCGAGGGAGAGCGGGCGGTTCCCCGCTGGCCGGGGCACCGACCCGGACACGGTCGGACTCACGACGCTCCAATCTACCGGCGGGCACCCCTGGGGCCCGATGATCACCGGATCGTCCTCGTGTCGGCGCACCCCGGCGGTTGCCGGTGGGCAGCTCAGCCGACGGTGAGGGTGAAGTCCGGGCGGGGCGCGCCGGAGGGGACGACGCCGCCCGCGGTCAGCGCGTACCGCATGACGTCGGAGAACACCGGCGCGGCGACCTGGCCGCCCTCGGCCTCGCTGGTCGGGCGCTCCAGGTCGACGGCGACCACGTACTGCGGGTCGTCGGCCGGGGCGTAGCCGACGAAGGTGGTGAAGTAGCCGCCGCCGGTGTAGCAGCTGCAGTCGGGGTTGGCGCGCTGGGCGGTGCCGGTCTTGCCGACCACCCGGAACCCGTCGACCTCGCCCAGCGGGGCGGTGCCGCCCTTGCCGACGACCGCCTCGAGCATGTACGTGAGCTGGTCGGCGGTCCCCGCGCTGACCACCCGGACCCCCTCCGGCCGCGGGGCCTTCGTGACGGTGCCGTCCGCGGCGGTCACCGAGGAGACCACCCGGGGCGGGATGCGCACTCCCCCGTTGGCCAGGGTCTGGTAGACCGACGCCATCTGCAGCGTCGTCACCGACACGCCCTGCCCGATCGGGACGTTCGCGGCCCGGCTCTCCGTCCAGTTCGCCGAGCCCTCCAGGATGCCGGCGCTCTCCCCGGGCAGCTCGATCCCGCTCTTGGACCCGATGCCGAAGGCCCGCAGGTAGCGCTCCAGGGTGCTGTTGCCCACCTCGCGGGCCAGCATGATCGCCCCGACGTTGCTGGACTTGGCCAGGATGCCGGTGACCGTGAAGTCCTTCGGTGCGCGCTCGTGCGCGTCGGCGACGACGACGTCCCCGGCCTGGATGCGGTCGGGCACGGTGAGCACGGTGTCCTTGGTGGCCTTGCCCTCCTCGATCGCGGCGGACAGCGTGACCGCCTTCATCACCGAGCCGGGCTCGTAGACGTCGGAGACCACCGGGTTGCCCAGCTGGTTCGGGTCGGTCTCGTTGTAGTGGCCGGGGTCGTAGCCGGGGCAGGAGCCCATCGCGGCGACCTCGCCGGTGTGCACGTCCAGGACGACGGCCGACGCCGAGGTGGTCGCCCCGTCCGCGCACGCCGCGTCCAGCCGCTGCTGCACCACGAACTGCAGGTCCTCGTCCAGGGTGAGCTGCACCGTGCCGCCGTCGGTGGCCGGCGTCGTCTCGTCGATCCCGGACGGGATCTCGTTCCCGCTGCCGTCGACCTCGACGCGCTTCTTCCCGTCGGTGCCGGCCAGCAGGTCCTGGTAGCGCTGCTCGATGCCGGCCAGCCCGTCGCCGTCGGTGCCGACGAACCCGACGACCTGCCCGCCCACCGCACCGGCCGGGTAGAGGCGCACCGGGTCGTGCTCGAAGTACAGGCCGGCCCGGGTCGCGGCGGGCAGGGCGCGGATCTGGTCGGTGATGTCGGTGGCCACCTGGTCGGCGAGCACGACGTAGCGCCCGTCCCGGGACAGCTTCTCCGTCAGGTCCGCCACGGGGACGCCGAGCAGCGTGGTCAGGGCGAGCGCCGTGCGGGTCGGATCGGTGACCACGGAGGGGTCGGCGACGACCCGCTCGGCGTCGACGGAGTAGGCCAGCACCTTGCCGGTGCGGTCGGTGATCTCCCCGCGCACGGCCTCGATGGGGTACGTCCGCATCCGGGAGTCGACGGCGGCCTGCGCGTAGGCGGCGCCGTCCACGCCCTGCAGGACGACGAGCTTGCCGACGACGACCACCAGCAGCAGGACCATGAACGCCAGGCCGAGCCGGCTGCGCCGGTCGCGCTGGAGCGCCCCCAGCGGCACGCGGCGGCGCCGGGTGCC
>JAOPVN010000279.1 GCA_025966175.1 Modestobacter sp.
CCAGCTGACCGAGAAGGTGCGGCGCAAGCCGTTCTCGGTGGTCCTCTTCGACGAGATCGAGAAGGCGCACGCCGATGTCTTCAACACGCTGCTGCAGGTGCTGGAGGACGGCCGGCTGACCGACGGCCAGGGCCGGGTCGTGGACTTCAAGAACACGATCCTGATCCTGACCACGAACCTCGGGACGCGGGACATCTCCAAGGCCGTCGGCCTCGGCTTCCAGGCCGGGAACGACACGCAGAGCAACTACGAGCGGATGAAGCTCAAGGTCAACGAGGAGCTCAAGCAGCACTTCCGGCCGGAGTTCCTCAACCGCATCGACGACATCGTCGTGTTCCACCAGCTGACCGAGGACGAGATCGTCCACATCGTCGACCTCATGCTCAACCGGGTCGAGGGTCAGCTGAAGAACAAGGACATGGCGCTCGAGGTCACCCCGGCGGCGAAGAAGCTGCTGGCGGCCCGCGGCTTCGACCCGGTGCTGGGTGCCCGCCCGCTGCGGCGGACCATCCAGCGCGAGATCGAGGACGCGCTCTCCGAGAAGATCCTCTACGGCGAGCTGACCTCCGGTCAGATCATCGTGGTGGACGTCGAGGAGTCCGCCGACCCGACCGCGTCGACCTTCACCTTCCGCGGTGAGGCGAAGCCGGTCGAGGTCCCCGACACCCCGCCGGTTGCGCTCACGGGCGCCGACGGCGAGGACGAGGGTCCGGCGGCGGTTCAGGCCGACTGAGGAAGGGCCCCCTGCCCCCGCCGCTCGCAGGCTCGCGGCGGGACCCTGCAGGGGGCCTGACTCCTCACGCCTCGCACGCTCGGGGCGGCCCCCAGGACGAGGCCGCACGAGGGCCGTCACCCGCACTGCGGGTGGCGGCCCTCGCTGCGTCCGCGCCTCCTCACGGGCGAGTACGAAGGGGGGATGGCGCGCGGTGACCACCCGATGCGGACGCCGGTGTACGGCGGGCTGCTGATCGCGGCCGCGATGATCGGCTCGACCCTGGTGGTGGCCCACGGCGGCAGCTGGCCGGGCTGGACCCGGACCGTCGTCCTGGGCGTGGCCGTGCTCGCCATCCTGGTCGGTGCGCTGCTCACCCTCAGAGACCGCACGCCGCCACGTCGTCCCCGCCGCTGAAAGAGGACCCCGTCCTCCTCGCCCCTCGTGGAAGGACCCCCTTCCCGAACCCTTCGCGAGCTCAGGGCACGCCAGCAGGGGGCCGAGCCTCGGGACGGAGCCTCGGGACGGAGCCTTGATCAGTCGGGCAGGGAGAACCGTCCGTCGTCGGTCTGCACGACGAGCCCGTCGACCAGCAGCGAGTCCAGGCACCGGGAGCGCTGGAGGGCGTCGTCCCAGGCCGCTACCAGGGCATCGGGCTGGACCGGCTCGTGCGCTGCCCGCAGCACGTCCAGCAGCCGCCCGCGCACCTGGCGATCGGTGCCGGCGAACCGCTGCACCCGCCGGGGCGGCCCGTCGTGCGCCGGGTACCCGGCCAGCCGCCAGCGGCACCGGTCCCGCACCGGGCACGCGCCGCAGCGGGGGTTCCCGGCGACGCAGACCAGCGCCCCCAGCTCCATCACCGCCACCGAGAAGCGCACCGCCCGGGCATCGTCCGCCGGGGCGAGGGCGGCGATGTCCACCAGGTCGGAGGTGCGGGCGGGGGCGGCCTCGGCGCGGCCGTGCACCAGCCGGGCGACCACGCGCCGGACGTTCGTGTCCACCACCGGCTGGCGCCGCCCGTACCCGAAGCAGGCGACCGCGCGGGCGGTGTAGGTGCCGATCCCGGGTAGGGCCTCCAGCTCGTCGACCTCGGCCGGGACGACGCCGCCGTGCCGCTCGGTGACGGCGACCGCCGCCTCACGCAGCCGCAGCGCGCGCCGGGGATAGCCGAGCTTGCCCCAGGCGCGGATCACCTCGGCCGGGGTCGCCGCGGCCAGGTCCGCGGGCGCGGGCCACCGGGCCAGCCATGCCCGCCAGACCGGCTCCACCCGGGCGACCGGCGTCTGCTGCAGCATGACCTCGCTGACCAGCACGGCCCAGGCATCGGTGCCCGGCTCCCGCCAGGGCAGATCCCGCGCCGCGCCGGCGTACCAGTCGACCAGCACCTCGCCCACCGGGTCGCCGGTGTCGTGCGTGACCTCGGGGTCGACAGGGACTGGCGACGCGGTGCTCACGGGGGCCCAGTCTGCCCTCGCCTGCCGGAAGGCTGGGGGGAGGACCGGTCCGACACGGTGGGTCACCGGACGGGTGTGATCGGGTGACACCCGGATGACCTGCGGCGACCAGCCTCCGCGGTCGTGGCGTGGCGTGTGCGCGTCGGGCGGACCGCCGGTTAGCGTCGCGACGTGATCCACCCGGTCGGCCCTCTGCCCGCCGCCGTCTACTGGCGGCGCCGGTTGCTGGTGCTCGGGGGCACCCTGGGGGTGCTCGCCGGCGGTGGTTGGCTGGGCGCCGCCGTGGCCACCGGGAGTTCGCCGCAGTCCGACTCGGTGGCGGCGGGGTCGGCCACCCGGTCCCCGGCGCCGACCCCCGCGCTGGAGCAGGTGCTGCCGTCGCTGGCCGCTGTGCAGGTGCCCACCTCGGCACCGACGACGACGCCGGCGGCAGTCGTTCCGAGCGTGCCCGTGTCGCCGGTCCCGGGACCGGTCAGCGGCGGCCCCTGCAGCGACGACATGATCGCCGTGGAGGTGCGGCCCGATCCGTCCAGCACCCCCGCCGGCAGCAAACCGACCTTCAACCTGGTGATCACCAACGTCTCGCCCGTCGCCTGTGTCCGGCCGCTGGACAAGGGGCTGCAGGAGATCCTGCTGCTCGACGCGACCGGCAGCCGGGTCTGGGGGAGCAACGACTGCTTCCCGGAGGCGAGCTCGGACGTGCGGACCCTGCAGCCGGGGGAATCAGCGGTCTTCCCGGTGCTGTGGAGCGGGCTGAGCAGCACACCGGGCTGCGCCGACGGCCGGTCCACGCCCGGGGCGGGGAGCTACGTGCTGCGCGGCCGGCTGGACACCAAACCCAGCCCTGATGTCCCCTTCGCCCTCACTTAGGCCCCCTCCAGAGGCTCGTCCCGAGCGTGCGAGGGATGAGGAGGAGGGGGTCCTTCATCAGCTGTAGCGGTCGAGGATCGAGGTCTCGGCCAGCCGGGACAGTCCCTCGCGGATGCCACGGGCGCGCGCCTCGCCGACCCCCTCGACGGCCAGCAGGTCCTCGATGGTCGCCGCCAGCAGCTTCTGCAGCCCGCCGAAGTGCGTCACCAGGCGGTCGATGATGCCGGCCGGCAGTCGGGGCACCCGGGCCAGCAGCCGGTAGCCACGGGGGCTGACCGGGGAGTCCAGCGCGTCGGGGGAGGTGGGCAGCCCGTAGCAGCCGGCGACGGCGGAGAGGTCGAGCAGCTCCGTGGCCGACAGTGCCCGCAGATCGGAGAGGACCTCCTCGCCGGCGCGGAGCCGGCGCCCGCTGGGCAGGTAGTCGCGGACCAGCAGGCCGCGGTCCTCCTCGACCCCCGCGAGCATCTCGTCCAGCTGCAGCGCGAGCAGGCGGCCGTCGGTGCCGAGCTCCACGACGAAGCCCTCGATCTCGTCGGCGATCCGCCGCACCATCTCCAGCCGCTGGCTGACGCTCATCGCGTCCCGCACGGTGACCAGGTCCTCGATCTCGAGCGCCGACAGCGTCGAGGCGACCTCGTCCAGCCGCAGCTTGTAGCGCTCGAGCGCGGCCAGCGCCTGGTTCGCGCGGGCCAGGATGGTGGTCGGGTGCTCCAGGGTGTACCGGCGCCCGGCGACGTAGACCGAGATGATGTGCATCGACTGGCTGACCGAGATCACCGGGAACCCGGTCTGCAGGGCGACCCGCTCCGCGGTGCGGTGCCGGGTGCCCGACTCCTCGGTGGGGATCGTCGGGTCGGGCATCAGGTGGACGCCGGCGCGGACGATCCGGGTGCCGTCGTAGGAGACGATCACCGCGCCGTCCATCTTGGCCAGCTCCCGGAGCCGGGTGGCCGACAGCGCGACGTCCAGCGCGAAGCCGCCGGTGCAGAGCGACTCCACCACGCGGTCGGAGCCGAGCACGATGAGCGCCCCGGTGCGGCCGGCCAGGATCCGCTCCAGACCGTCCCGGAGCGCGGTGCCAGGGGCGATCCGACCGAGCAGTTCCCGCAGCGCGGCCTCAGGGTCCACAGCGGGGGGCACGAGCGCTCCTGACGGTCGGGCGGTACGGCGGCTGATTCTACGGTGCGCGGGCGACGCGCCCACCACCTCGGGTCCTTCCCGGGTGTGACCCGCGGTACGACGGTCGCACAGGGTCACCAGAGGCGGGAGAAGGCGGCGCCCAGGTCGGGCACCTCGATGAGCCGCATCCCCTTGGGCGCCGGGCCCGAGTCCATCGGGACGAGCGCGGCCGTGTAGCCCTGACGCGCCGCCTCGGCGAGCCGGCGGGCCGTGCCGCCCACCCGGCGGATCTCCCCGGACAGCCCCACCTCGCCGAGGGCGATCAGGCCCAGGGGCACCGGACGGTCGTGGGACGCCGAGGCGATGGCGAGCGCCAGGGCCAGGTCGGCGGCCGGCTCCACGATCCGTACGCCACCGACCGAGGCGGCGAACACGTCGGCGTCGGCCAGCTTGACCCCGCCCCGGCGCTCGACCACGGCGTTCACCATCGCCACCCGCTGGGAGTCCAGCCCGCTCACCGCGCGGCGCGGGGAGCCGCCGCCGCCCGAGGAGGCGACCAGCGCCTGCACCTCGGCCAGCAGCGGACGGCTGCCCTCCATCGTCACCGTGACGCAGCTGCCCGGGACCGGTGCCGAGCGGCGGGAGACGAACAGGTGCGAGGGATCGGGCACCCCGACCACTCCGCCGTCGCCGATCTCGAAGCAGCCGATCTCGTCGGCGGGGCCGAAGCGGTTCTTGGTGGCCCGCACCATCCGCAGGGTGGAGTGCCGCTCGCCGTCGAAGGAGATGACCACGTCGACCAGGTGCTCGAGCGCTCGGGGTCCGGCGATCGCGCCGTCCTTGGTGACGTGGCCGACCAGGATCGTGGTCATGCCCCGGCCCTTGGCCACCGCGGTGAGCGCGCTGGCGACGGCGCGCACCTGGGTCGCGCCGCCGTCGGTGCCGTCGACGGCGGGGGAGCGGATGGTCTGCACGCTGTCGAGCACCAGCAGCGTGGGGTTCACGTCCTCCACGTGGGAGAGGACCGCGGACAGCTCCGTCTCAGCAGCCAGGTACAGCTGGTCGTGCAGTGCGCCGATCCGCTCCGCGCGCAGCCGTACCTGGGCCGCGGACTCCTCACCGGAGACCACGAGTGAGGGGCCGTTCGTCGCGGCCACCCGGTGGGCGACCTCGAGCAGGAGCGTCGACTTGCCCACCCCGGGCTCACCGGCGACGAGCAGCACGGCGCCGGGCACCAGGCCGCCACCGAGGACCCGGTCGAACTCGGGGATGCCCGTGGGGACGGCCCGGGCGCCGGCCAGCTCGACCTGGCCGATCGGCCGCGCCTTGGCGCTGACCGGCCCCGCCGAGACCGAGCGCAGCGGGGAGGCGACGGCGCCGACCTCCTGGACGCTGCCCCAGGCCTGGCACTCCGGGCAGCGACCCACCCACTTCGCCGAGGCGTAGCCGCACTCGGAGCAACGATGGGCAGAACGGGCGGACTTCACACCGGATGCTGGCACGCCGCGATGGTGCCCGCGGGGTACGACAGTCCGGGGCGGTGCGTGCTGCTCGCCATGCGGGTCGTCAGGCCCCGCCGCCCTCCGCCGAGCTCTCGCCGCCGTGGAAGTCGAACGGCTCGCCCCGGGGCAGGTCACGCGCAGCCGTGGCCACGGGGATCGACACGGTGACCGCCCCGGCCTGCTGGAAGGTGAACGTGACGTCGACGTACTGGCCGACACCGACCGGCGCGGAGAGCCCGACGAGGGTGACCGAGGGCCCGTTGCCGTTGCCGATGAAGAGCGTGCCGCCGGCCGGGATCGTGAGCCCCGAGCCCGAGCCCGAGCCGGTGCCGGCGGTGGAGGAGGCGCTCGGGTCGACGATCTCGACGCTGCTGAATGCGGCGCCCTCGATGGAGACGAGGGTGTCGTCGGTGGTGGCGTCGCTGGCGATCGCGCCGAGCAGGCGCGCGTTGGCGCCGCTGGTGTACTCGCCACCGGTCGGGTAGGGCAGCTCGAGGGCGCGCAGGTGCAGCTGCCCCACGTCGGCGCTGTTGCCCAGGTTCTGCTCCTGGGTGGCCGTCTGCGCGACCTGACCGGCGCTGCAGGCAGCGAGCGCGATCGGGGAGAGCAGCAGGACACCCATCGCGGCAGCGCGCAGTCCGCGGTTCACAGCGTCGACCTCCAGGAGACGTGCCGGCCACCGAGGGCTCCGGTGGCACGAGTCGCGGTGAGCGTAACGGTCACCCGGGCGCGCCCGCTGGGAGGTGAGGGACATGGCAGCGCCGGACGGCGTGTGCGGTCGGCGGCCGGGGAGTCGGCGCAGGCCGACTTGCCTGGTCAGGCTCCTGGGAGTCGGGTGCTGGTGCCTCGCCGGAGGGTTCCGCAGCCACGCTCCCGACGCGCCGGAGCGGCTCTCCCCGCTCATCGGTCGTGCGCATGGCGGACGTCACCGGGCGAGGGTCAGGTCAGCGCCGCGCCGCCGGCCAGCAGCAGGACGACGTCCAGCACGGTCAGCAGCATCACCGCGGGGAACGCGAGCCGGCGGGCCCGTGGGTCGCCGGCGAGGGCCGCGACGACGACGGCAGGAGCGGCGAGCCCGCATGCCGCCCAACCCAGCCCGCTCGGCGGGCCGGCGGGTCCGAGGACCAGCAGCAGCGACGCCGTTCCGAGCAGCAGCGCACCGGCGACCGCCGAGGGCACCGGCCCGACCCGGTGGGGCAGGCCGCGCACCCCGGTGGCCAGATCGTCGGCG
>JAOPVN010000306.1 GCA_025966175.1 Modestobacter sp.
GGCCGTTCGGAGAACGTCAGCTGATGCCGAGGCTCAGCGCGCCGAGCCAACCGCCCGCGGCGGGGGCCAGCCGCAGCAGTGCCGTGTCGGAGTAGAAGGCATCCCCGTCGTTGCGGGTGTCGCGTCCTGCGTGCTGCCGGTAGGGGTCGCTGCCGCCGTACACGGCGTCGGACACGGCGTCGTCGAAGAAGAGCTGGGTGGTGAGCACCGTGGACTCGGCGAGGTGCACCTTCAGGTGCAGGTGTGCGGTCCGGGTCGGGTACCAGCCCGGGTACACGGTGCTGAACTGCACCAGCCCGTCCGGACCGGTGACCTGGGTGCCCCGCAGCCACGCTTCGGCGTCGGTCGTGGCCGACTGCTTGTCGCCGTACTCGTCCCGGCCGCCCGGGCTTCCGCCGTCGCCCGGGTCGGCGCCGGCGAACCCGGAGTAGACGCCCAACGCGTCGCACTGCCAGAGGTCGACGACGGCCTGCCCGACCGGGGTGCACGCCGGCAGCTGCACGACCCGGAAGGCCAGCTCCAGCGGCACCCCGGGGCGGCCGTCGCGGATGTCGCTGCGCACCGCGTGCGCGTCGAACCAGGTGGGCCCGGCGATCGTCTCGGCGGTGAGCACGCAGGGGCTGCTGCCGGCCAGCAGGTCCACGGCCGAGGGAGGCGGTGGCGGGGCGGGTGCAGCCGAGCTCGTCGGCGCAGCCACGGGGGGCGTGGTGCTCGGCGCGGCCGGTGTGCTGCCGCCGTCGCACGCCGCCAGCAGCGCGGCGAGGCTGAACAGGCCACCTGCACCGAGCAGTTGACGGCGGTCGAACTCACCGGCACCGACTCCCACCCGAGGGACCGTACGCGGCGGAGCGACGGGAGCCCACCCTGTGGCGAGCCACGCCGCGTCGGGTCGGTGCTGGTGGGCGGGCGGGCTCCGGTCGTGTAGGACGGGGGCACGCACATCCGGCGGTACACGAGGGGGCGCACGTGAGGGTCAGGCGGACGGGGCTCGTTGCCGTCGGGGCGGTGCTGGTGCTGGTGACCGGCTGTTCCTCGAACGACGGCGGCAGCGACGCGAACGCCGCCGCCGCGACGACGACCACCCCGTCACCCAGCCCGTCGCCCAGCAGCACGCCGGCTCCCGCCCCTGCCCTGCCGGCGGTCGCCAACCAGCTGCCCGGCATGCCGGAGGTCACCGACGCAGGCAACGTCTACGCCGCGGCCGGCGCCGGGATGCTCAGCCCGGCGGCCGCGGCGGCCCGGCCGATCGTCTACGTGCCGCACAACAGCGGTGAGGTGTGGGAGATCGACCCGGTCACCTTCCAGGTGGTGACTAAGTTCCCGGCCGGCCGGGAGGTGCAGCACGTCGTCCCGTCCTGGGACATGCAGTCGCTGTACGCGACCGACGACGTCGGGAACACCATCACCCCGATCGACCCGCTGACCGGCCAGCCGGGCGACCGCATCCCGGTCGACGATCCCTACAACATGTACTTCACCCCGGACGGCGCCGCGGCCATCTCGGTCGCCGAGGCCCGCAAGTCGCTGGTCTTCTACGACCCGCACACCTGGGTCGAGCAGGGCAGGCTGTCGATCCCCGAGTGTGCCGGCATCGACCACGCCGACTTCACCCCGGACGGGCGGACGGCGGTGTTCAGCTGCGAGTTCGCCGGCCGCGCGGCGGTGGTGGACGTGCCTACGCGCACGGTGCTCCGGATCATCGACATGCCCACCCGCAACACCCACATGGGCCCGCAGGACGTGAAGCTCGCGCCCGACGGCAGCCGCTTCTACATCGCCGACTCCGACCAGGGCGGCCTGTGGGTGCTCGACGGCGCCGCGACCCGAGTGATCGGTCAGATCCCGACCGCCCCGGGAGCACACGGCCTCTACCTGAGCCGCGACGCCACCCAGCTCTACGTGACCAACCGGCACGGCGACAGCGTCTCGGTGCTCGACGCCCGCACGGGTGCCCCGATCACCACCTGGAACATCCCCGGGCCGTCGAGCCCGGACATGGGCGGGGTCACCGCCGACGGCAGTCAGTTGTGGCTCTCCGGCCGCTACAACGCGGAGGTGTACGTGCTGTCCACCGTCGACGGGCACATGATCGCCCGGATCCCGGTGGGCAAGGGCCCGCACGGCCTCTGCGTCTGGCCGCAGCCGGGCCGTTACTCCTTGGGGCACACCGGCGTCACCCGCTGAGCCCAGGTAGCTGCTGACCGTCGGTGACCACAGGGGTGTCGCGCCGCCCACGGGATCATCAGCACGACCGGTGACATGAACCGCTGGGAGCGTGCGCTGTACTCGGGCCGGCTGCTGCCGGCGGAACAGCAGGCCGAGCTGACGAGCCTGGTCTCGGCCCGGACGGGCCGGCCGATCGAGCGCACATCGGCCACGGATCCGCAGGGCTGCGCCCTGGGGTTCGCCCAGCTCACGACGTTGGTCGCGCAGGGGGTCGTCCCCGTCGCGACGGCGCACCGGCAGCGTGATCCCGATCCGTTCCACGCTCAGAGCGGGGGAGCGGACGCGCCTTCCAGCCGCGCGAGGTGGTAACCGGCCAGGGCGAGCAGGGCCAGGCAGAGGAGCTCACCGGCGATGGCCGGCGGGCTGTGCCGGAGGTTCTCGTCGAAGACCGCGACCCCGAGGAGGACGGCGACGAGCGGGTCGACCACGGTGATCGCGGGCAGGCTGGCCGACAGCGGCCCGGACTGGTAGGCGAGCTGGTTGAGCAGCAGGCCGATCGCCCCCACGGCCACCAGGGCGTAGAGCTGCCAGCCGGCGAGCAGCCGCAACGGGCCATGGGCGAGCACCCCGGTGTTGACCTTCAGCAGGCTGGCCGTCACCGCGAACATCACGCCCGTCGCGATGCCCAACAGCGTCGCTGCGGTGCTGCCGCCGGAACGGCGGGCGGTGATGGTCAGCGTGGCGGCGACCACCGCGATGAGGGCCGCCGCTCCGACGGCGGGCCCCTTGTCGACCGTCTGCTGGGCCGGCGGCACGCCGACGGTCGCGATGAGCAGGAAGCCGCTCAGACCGACCGCCAGGAGGCCGGCCCAGACGAGCTCCACGGCCTGGACGGGCTCGCGCCGCAGCCAGTGGTTGGTCGGGAGCGCGAACAGCAGGTTCGCCACGAGCAGGGGTTGGACGACGGTGAGGCTGCCGAGGTGCAGCGCTGTGGCGTGCAGCCCGAGGCCGACCGCGTTGAGCCCCATGGCAGCCAGCCACCACCGGTCTCGCAGCGTGGCGCGGGCGAAGGCGACGATCTGGCGAGGGGACAGCCCGCCGGCGTCGGGTGCCTTGTCGGCCGAGCGGTGCTCGAGGGGGATGGCGACGGCGAACACCGCCGCCGCCAGCAACGCCACCGGGTACGCCACGCCGGACATGCAGACCTCCTGCTGGTCCGTGGCTGCGTCCTCATCGAGGGCCGGGTCGCCGGACTCGACAGTCTGGTTCACCTGAGCGGGTAGACGTGGCCGTTCGGAGGTCACAGTGTGGTGCACAGGGGCACGCGCGAAGCGGTGTCATGACGGGACCCCCGACGGCTGAACACCTCCAGACTTGGCGCAAGCCAGGGAGGGAGGGCCCGGGTGGGCCGACGGAGCAGGTACCCCGAGGAGTTCCGGCAGCGGGCAGCGCAGCTGGTGCTGGACAGCCGCCGCAGCGTCCGTGACGGGGCGGGCGAGCTGGGGGTCGACGACGAGGCGCTGCGCATCTGGGTGGCGGCCGGGCGTCGGCAGCGAGCCGACGGTCCGGCCGCGCTCAGTGCCGATGAACGGTTGGAGCTGGCCCGGCTGTCCACCTCGTCGGCGATGGTGGCGAGCTCCTCGTTGCCGGTCTGCGGGTGTGCGTTGCGAAGCTCGAGGCGCGCCACCCACTGGGTCTTCCCGTCCTCATGCGTGAGCACCGCGTCGGCCGGGAAGACGGCGACAAGGCTGGCCGAGGCGTGGTCGGCGACGCGGCAGACCGTGATCGGGTGGAACTGGGCACAACTGCGGACGCATGGGCCAGGCGGGGCACACCATGCGCCGAGGCCGCGACTCGTCTGCCCGGCGCCTGAGCCTGCCGTGTGCTGCCCATGCCCGCTGGACGGCCACCCGATCGGACGGGAGGCAGCGTGAGACACCGACTGCTGGTGATCCTGTTCGCCGTCGCGGCGCTCCTGTCTGGTCCGGTCCTGGCGCTTGCGCCCCAGGCCCGCGCCCACAACTCCTTGTTCGCCTCCGACCCGGCCGACGGCGCACACGTCACCGGGCCCCTTACACGCGTGCTGCTCGGCTTCCTGGATCCGCCGTCCGGCGACTCCACCTTCGCTGTCGTCGCGCCGTCCGGAGAGCGAGTCGATGACAGCCTTGCCACGGAACCTCAGCCATTCGGTGGCTACACGGTCACGTTAGGACTGAAGCCCCTGTCCGAGGTGGGTCGGTACACGGTGAAGTACTTCACGGTCTCCCTGGACGGCTTTCCTCTGAGCGGAGAGATCTCGTTCACCTACACCGGATCGGCTGAAGCACCGGGTGGCACCGGGTCCGGAGTGAAGTCGGGGAGCCGGGTGCCGCTCACGGCCTTGCTCGCGGCGCCGCTGCTCCTGCTCGGCGCCATGTTCGTCGTCATCGTGGCGCGCCGACGCGCGTCCGCTACGCCGGCCAACGGGCCGACGAAGCTCGCGTCTTGTCCCCGGTGCGGGGAGACAGTGACACCGGATCAGGGCTTCTGTGTGCAGTGTGGCGCGCCCCGACGTTGACGGGAACCAGACGCACCTTCCGGGGGGATCTGCGCCAGTCTGGACGCACGGTCTCTCGGCGTGTGCCGACCAACTCGGTGGTGGTCGGTCAGGAAGGTGCCGACAGCCCGCAGCAGCACGACGAGCGGCGGGCCTCGCCTCAGCCGCGCGGACGATCAGCCGAGCAGCAGGCCGAGTCCACCGACGGTGAAGAGCACCATCACCACGAGCAGCGGGTACTGCGCGACGAGCGCTCGGCCGGGCGCGACCCGGACCGCTCGGTCGTGCGCGAGCACCACGCCGAGCACGTGTCCGAGCACGATCGCGCTGACCTGAACGAGGCTGATGGTGCGGGGCGAGATGGCGGTGTAGTTCACCGCGTTGCCGGCGGTGCCGAACAGGTCGAGCCCGGTGCGGAACGGGTCGCTGGCGAGGATCCAGGTCAGCTGCCCGTCCAGCACCAGCAGCGAGAAGTAGTGGGCCAGGGCGTAGCCAGCGGCAATGGGTATGAGCGAGTGGGCGTACGTGGCGGGGCCGCCGCCGGCGCCGGAGATCCGGCCGGACAACCAGGTCGCTCCGCCGTACAGCGCCGCGACGAGCCCCACCGTGTCGAGCAGGCCCAGGGTGGCAAGCGGGACGGCGCTGCCACCGGCCTGGCCCGGCCCGTTCTGCCACCACTGAGTCCGGGTGACCCCGTCGAAGGCGGTGCTGCCGACGAGCACGACGACGACTGCGGCCAGTCCGGGCAGCGGCGGGGTTCCCTCGGCGCCGTTGAGGGGGTTGCGCAGCACCAGGCGGCAGTCGGACCGGCGGCCGATCGGGGCGAGCCGGCCGAGCAGGGTGGAGTAGACCTCGAAGCCGTCGCCTCGGGCGAACCAGCCCGGTCCCCACCAGAGCGCGGCGATGAGCTGGGCCACGGCGTAGAAGACGAGGAACAACCCGACGGTCTTGGGCTGGGACCGCTCCGGGTAAGCCAGCTCCAGCCAGGCGTAGCAGAGCAGCGCGACGGCGGCGGGCCACAGCCCGATCCGGTCGAGACGGTCGGCGGCCGGGCCCGGCCCGGTGGGCAGAGCGAGCAACGCGTGCAGTGTCCGAAGCGGGTTGACACGACGCCACACCGGGCCGAGCAGCAGGCTGACCGGTACCAGCCCGACCCAGAAGGTGATGTAGAAGCCGTACACGCCGAGGTTCTCCGGGGGCTGCGCCGGTCCGAACAGGGCGACCGCGACGACAAGCCCGGTGACTGCCAGCGCCACCGTGCGTGTCACCCAGGTCGTGATCGGGCTGTCGACCGTGGCCTGCACCGCAGCAGGGACTGGTCTCCCGGCGTCGGCGTCCAGCCGCGGTTTGGGCCACAGCAGGCCCAGCGCGGCGAAGGAGGCGATCACCGCGAACGCGGCGCCGGAGATCGCCAGCCACACCGGCACCGGCAGATCGGCGCGGGAGCCGACGCCGTGCGCCAAGACGATGAGCGTCCTGGCGCTGTGATCGGTGCCGGCTGCCGCGCCCCGGATCACTGCACCTGCAGGCGGGTCAGCGGCAGTTTCGACTCCTCCAGCTCGACCTCGAACACGCCGGGAACATCGGCCGTGAACTCGATGGTCACGGGCTGGTCGGGAACGGTGTCCTTCATCAGGTCGTAGCCGTGGACGTGCACCTCGTCGGTGACGTCGGCGGTGACCTGCAGCCGGACCGTCGAGCCGAGCCCGACCCGGACGCGGCCGGTCGCGCCGCTGACCTTGCCACCGGTCACGGTCAGGGCGATCACCTGCGCGTCACCGGCCCGGGTTGCCGCGGGTGATCCGGCATCGGTGGTCTGTTCCGGGCTGGCGGTCGGCACGGAACTGCTCGCCGTGGAAGGAGCGGCGCTGGCCGCGCCGCTGCTGGGGGCGCTGGATCCGCAGGCGCTCAGGCCGGCCAGGGGGGCGGTGAGGGCTGCGGTGAGGGCGAGGGCGGGCAGGACGCGGGGCATCGGTCCGGCTTTCGTCTCGGAGCAGAATGAGCGGCTTCAGGGTGCCCCTCTCCAGGTGACGGAGGAAGGCAGTCGAGTACGGGGGCCGGGTCAGCAGCGCCACCACGATGCGGAACCGGAGCAGCTCGGGGCGACGATCAGAGCCGCCCGACCGAGATCGCCGACAGGGACCCGCGCGCTCGCCGCCCCCTGGGCAGCTTCGAGCGCACCGCGCCGTGCAGGCCGACCGGCGAGCAGCCCGAGCCAGCACCTCACGGATCCGGCGTGCACGCCAGCCACCGGGCGAGGTGCCAGCGATCGTCGCCGCGTCGTGCGTGCACTGGGCAACCGTCCAGACGCGTAGCTCGCCGAACGTGAGCAGCGGGCGGCGGTCGTCGCAGCCCACCACCGGTCAAGTCCGCTGGCGTGGTGTGTGACGGCTTCCGCGTGATCTTCGTGTCTGGTCAGGCGCGCGGTTGCCGCCCTTACGTCCGGGGCTCACTCACCGAACCCGTCGAACACCAACTTGGTGGACGCCACTTCAGGGCACGCTTCAGTGAGGATGAAGGCCCGGAAAGAAGCCGCTTCGTACCTGGTCACCGCTCCTCGGCCGATCGATCAGCGTGGCGCTGGCAACCAGGCGCGAAGGATACCGCCGTACGTGCCCTGCTCCGCCGGCTCCGGAACTCGGGGCCTGAGCCCCTGTACTGCGGTCCATGCCTTGTGGATCAAGTCGTAATCGGTGAGGTTCTGATCCGTCTCGCCCGGTTCCCGATGGTTCATCCAGCGGTCTCCTGCTGCGTGGTAGAGATTGAGCAGATACCGCGTCCCGTCGCGCACCTGCAGGTCGTTCTCCTCGGTGTAGCCGTACTGCCGGAAGTTGTCCACGAACTCGGCCACCAGATCGAGCTCGCCCATCTCCAGCACCGCATAGAAGTTCT
>JAOPVN010000326.1 GCA_025966175.1 Modestobacter sp.
TCGGCGGCGGCCGGCAGCTGCGCGGGGGCGGCGGTGCGGCCGGGCAGGACGGCGGTCAGCACCGCCAGGGCGACGCACGACCCCACCCCGATCAGCCCGATCGCCTCGTACCCGCTGCTGTCGGGGAACAGCTGACCGCGGGCGGTGGCCGCCTCCAGCACCGTCGCGCTCAGCGCGCTGCCGACCGCGAAGCCGATGTAGCGCAGCACCTGGTTGAGGCTCATCGCGCTGCCGGTCTCCCGGGCCGGGACGGCGGCCACGATCAGCCCGGGCAGCGCCGCGAACACGGTGCCCACCCCGAGGCCGGCGACGGCCATGGCGGCGAACAGCTGCCACAGGTCCGCGCGGACGAACCCGGCGAGCAGCTCGCCGACCCCGAGCACCACGGCGCCGATCGGGAGCACCAACCGGCTCCCGACCGCCCGCTCCAGCGGCCGGGCGAGCCGGCTGGCCAGGAAGCTGGCCACGGAGAAGGGGAGCAGCACCAGCCCGGCGACGACGATCGAGGTGCCGAACCCGTAGCCGGTCGACTCCGGGGTCTGGGCCAGCCGGGGCACCGAGGAGAGCAGCAGGTAGTTGGCCACCCCGACGAGGAGCGCGGCGCCGTGTGCGGTGGCGGCGGTCCGGCCGCGGGCCAGTCGCAGGTCGACCAGCGGCGCGGGAGCGCGCAGCTGCCAGACCGCCCACGCCACCAGTGCGACGACGGCGAGGACCGCGAGCCCGAGTACCGCCGGCGATGTCCAGCCCCAGGTCTCCGCCTCGCCGAGCGCGAGCAGTCCGCAGGCCAGCGCCGTGCCGAGCAACAGCGCGCCGGCGACGTCCAGCCGGCGGGGCGGCACCTCCGGCGACGGCGGATAGACCAGGGCCGCGGCGACGAGCCCGACCACGGCGGCCCCGGCACCGAACCAGAAGGCCGCGTGCACCCCACCGAACTCGGCGATCGCGCCGGTCAGCGGATAGCCCAGGCCGACGCCCGCGGCGACGGTGACCGACAGCACCGCGACGGCAGAGCGGGACCGTTCACCGGTGAGCGCCGTCCGGGCGGTGGCGATGGCCAGTGGGGTGAGCCCCAGGCCCACGCCCTGCAGGGCCCGGCCGGCGATCAGCCAGCCCAGGCCGAGGGGCAGTGCGGCCAGCACGCTGCCCAGCAGGACGACGGTGAGCACGGTGAGCACGACGGTGCGCCGATGCCGGCCGTCGCCGAGCCGGCCGATCACCGGGGTGGCGACCGCCCCGACGAGCAGGGTCACGGTGAGCGACCACTGCGCGCTGGTCACCGAGACGTCGTTGGCCTCGGCGATCGCCGGGATCAGCGGTGCGCCGAGGCTGCTGATGACCGCGACCAGCATCGCGAGGTAGACCAGCACCGGCACGAGCGCGGGGCGGGCGGCGGGTGGAGTGCTGATCCCCGGGGTCGTCACGTCGCTCGACGTTAGTGCCGGTGTGCGGGGCCCTCCGCCTGCGGCTTCCGTCCAGCGGTCACCGGGATCGGCCGCATCGCGCGTCGAGCGGGGGCGCGGCGGACCGCCGGACCCGCAGCATGGTGGTGCCGATCGCTCGGCCGCGGCGACTCCTGACCCCGACCCACACCCGGAGGTTCCCGAGATGAGCTCACCGACGACGTGGTCGACCACCGACCTGTGCGACGAGCACCCGGAGGCGCAGGTGTGCGAGCCGCTGTTCCAGGTGTACGGCGGCGTACCGGCGTTCGCCGGCCCGATCGCCACCCTCAAGGTGTTCGAGGACGACACCGCCGTTCGCGAGGCGGTCGGGCAGCCGGGGGAGGGGCGGGTGCTCGTCGTCGACGGCGGCGGGTCGCTGCGGTGCTCGCTGTTCGGCGGCGGCCTCGCGGTCGCCGCGGCGGGGAACGGCTGGGCCGGCGTGGTCGTGTTCGGCTGCGTCCGGGACGTCGCCGAGCTCGAGACCCAGCCGATCGGCGTCCGGGCGCTGGCGGTGGTGCCGCGCAAGAGCGAGCGGGGCCTGCACTCCAGCGTCGGCGGGCGGACGGTCGTGTTCGCCGGGGTGGTCTTCCGGGCGGAGGAGTGGCTCTGCGCCGACCGGGACGGCGTCATCGTGCTGCCGGCCGAGCCGGTGCGGCCTACGGGCTGAGCGCGTGCGCGGTGCCGACGGCGTCCAGTGCGCCGGCCAGCGCGGCCACCGCCATCTCCACCAGGGCGCGTCGCTGGTCGGTCGGGCACCCGGCTGCGACCCAGGACAGGCAGGCCGCGTCCAGGAAGCCGAGGTAGCCGTGCAGCGCGTGGTCCCGGGGCTGGCCGGGGGCCAGGGCGAGGATGCCGCGGAGCAGGTCGACGTAGCGCTCCCGGGTCTGGGCCCGCAGCTCGGCGGCGGCCGGGAAGCCGTCGTGCGGGTTGCGCAGCGGAGCCGCCCAGCCGGCCGGGCTGTTGCTGATCACCTCGAGGTAGACCTCGATCGAGGTGGCCAGCCGGAGCCGGGCGGCGGCGCGGGAGCCCAGCGCGGTGTCGGCGGCGACCTGCCGGGTGAGGAGCTCGTCGATGCTCTCCTGCAGGACGGCGAGGTAGAGCACGCCCTTGCTGGCGAAGTACCGGTGGACCAGTGCCTCGGAGGAGTCGGCGGCCGCGGCGATGCCGGCCACGCTGACCGCCTCGTAGGGCGCCTGCGCGAAGGCGGCACGGGCGGCGTCCAGGATCGCCGCCCGGCGCTGCTCGGGGTCCAGCCGCCGGCGCGGCCGGCGGTCCGTCCGGGTCACGCCGAGCAGGGTACCGCCCTACTGGGGTAGCGTCAGTAGCGCTACTGGGCGTGGATCAGTACTCGGACGGAGAGGGTGCGGCGATGCCGGACTGGGTGCAGGACGCGGTGTGGTGGCACGTCTACCCGCTCGGTTTCGTCGGCGCGGAACGGGATGCCCCGGCCGACGGCGCCGTCACCTCCCGGCTCGGCCGGCTGACCGGCTGGCTGGACTACGCGGTCGAGCTCGGCGCCAACGGCCTCGCCCTCGGGCCGGTCTTCGCCTCCAGTACCCACGGCTACGACACGGTCGACCACCGGCGGATCGACCCGCGGCTGGGGGATGACGCGGACTTCGACGCGCTGGTGTCCGCCGCGCACGACCGCGGCCTGCGGGTGCTGCTCGACGGCGTCTTCAACCACGTCGGCCGGGAGCACCCCGCCTTCCGGGCCGTCGTCGAGCAGGGGCCCGGTGCGCCGACCGCGGAGTGGTTCCGGCTGCGCTGGCCGGCCGACCCGCGCCCCGGCACCGAGCCCGAGTACGACACGTTCGAGGGGCACGGCCAGCTCGTCGCCCTCGACCACTCCTCGCCCGCGGTCGCCGACTGGGTCACCGAGGTGATGACGCACTGGCTGGACCGCGGCGCCGACGGCTGGCGGCTGGACGCGGCCTACGCCGTTCCCACCTCGTTCTGGGCGACCGTGCTGCCGCGGGTGCGCGAGCGGCACCCGGACGCCTACCTCGTCGGCGAGGTGATCCACGGCGACTACGCCCGGTTCGTGCAGGAGTCGGGCCTGGACGCGGTCACCCAGTACGAGTTGTGGAAGGCGCTCTGGAGCTCGCTCAACGACGGCAACCTGCACGAGCTGGCCCACGCCCTGGGCCGGCACGACGGGTTCCTGGACACGTTCGTTCCCCTGACGTTCGTCGGGAACCACGACGTCACCCGGATCGCCAGCCGGCTCGCCGACTCCCGTCACCTGGCGCACGCGCTGGCCGTGCTGTTCACCGTCGGGGGCACGCCGACGGTCTACGCCGGGGACGAGCAGGCCTTCACCGGGGTCAAGGAGGACCGCGCCGGTGGGGACGACGCCGTCCGGCCGGCCTTCCCGGACACCCCCGACGAGCTCGCTCCCTACGGCTGGCCGACCTACCGGCTGCACCAGGAGCTCATCGGTCTGCGCCGGCGGCACCGGTGGCTGCACCGCGCCCGGACGACGCCGCTGCACCGGGACAACCGCCAGCTCGGTTACGCGGTGAGCGCCGACGGGCAGCGGCTGGTGGTCGTCCTCAATCTCGCCGACTCACCGGCCGCCGTTCCTGCCGCTGGGGCCGCCGAGCTGCTGGCCGGCAGTGGCTCCGTGCGGCAGCCGGGCACCGACCGGGCGGTCGTCGAGCTCGGGGCGCACGGCTGGGCCATCCTGGACGGGTGAGCAACCGCACAGCCGGTGCTGGGAAGGACGGACGACGGGCCGGCGTCGTCCCTGAACGTGACTGAACCGACGACAGCCCCGACGCCCACTCGCGCGTACGCCGTCTGGCTGGTCGGGCTGCTGGCCTACACGGTCGCGATCTTCCACCGCGCCTCCCTGGGCGTCGCCGGGGTCGAGGCACAGGACCGGTTCTCCGCCGGGGCGTCGGCGATCTCGCTGTTCCTGGTGCTCCAGCTGGCCGTCTACGCCGCCCTGCAGGTGCCGGTGGGCGTGGCACTGGACCGCTTCGGCTCCCGCGCGATGATCGTGGCCGGCGCGGTCACGATGGCCGCCGGCCAGCTGGTGATGGCGCTGGCCACCGACGTGCCGACGGCGATCGCCGCGCGCGTGCTGGTCGGCGCCGGCGACGCGATGACGTTCACCAGCGTGCTCCGGGTGGTCTCGATGTGGTTCCCCGGCCGCACCGTCCCGCTGGTCACCCAGCTGACCGGCATCTTCGGTCAGATCGGCCAGATCGTGGCCGCCTATCCGCTGGTCACGCTGCTCCACCACGCCGGGTGGACGCCGACCTTCCTCGGCGCCGCGGCGGTCGGCGTGCTCGTGGGGGTGCTGGTGCTCGTCGCGCTGCGGGACACCCCGCCCGGGACGCAGGTCGCCGCGCCCGCCGGCCTGGCCGCCGTCCGGGAGAACCTGGCCGCCACCTGGCGGGAGCCCGGCACCCGGATCGGGCTGTACACGCACCTGGTCACCCAGTTCTCCGGCACGGTGTTCGCGCTGCTGTGGGGTTATCCGTTCCTGACCGTGGGGGAGGGGCTGTCGGCCGGGGCGGGGGCGGCGCTGCTCACCCTGCTGGTGCTCGTCGGCATGGCCTTCGGCCCGCTGCTCGGGCGGTTGTGCGGGCGGTGGCCGCTGCGCCGCTCGAACCTGGTCTTCGGCATCCTCGGCGCCACCGTGGTGATGTGGACGATCGTGCTGCTCTGGCCCGGTCGCGCCCCGCTGCCGCTGCTGATCGTGCTGGTGCTGGTGCTGGGCACCAACGGCCCCGGGTCGATGATCGGCTTCGACTACGCCCGCACCGAGAACCCGGCCGAGCGGTTGGGCAGCGCCAGCGGCTTCGTCAACGTCGGTGGTTTCTTCGCCTCGCTGTGCACCATCCTGGCGATCGGCGCGGTGCTCGACGTGCTGACCCCCGGCTCGTCCACCGACTACGACCTGTCCGCCTTCCGGGCCGCGTTCGCCGTGCAGTACGTGTTCTGGGCGATCGGGCTGGTCGGCGTTCTCCGGCACCGCCGGGCGCTGCGGGAGCGGCTGGCCCGGGACGGCGTCGTCCTCGTCCCGCTGGTCGTCGCGGTCGGCGCCCGGCTGCGCGGCAGGTCCGCCTACATCGCGCCGGAGACGCCGCCGACCGAGCGCTGAGCCCTCACACTGCGCGGGCGAAGACGATCGCGTAGTCGAACCGCCGGCCGTCGCGCTGCACCGGCAGCAGCAGGTGCTCGACGTCCGCGGTCCCGGGCAGGGCGGCCAGCCGGTCGGCCAGCTCCGGCACCGGGTCGCTGGACCAGATCGCCAGCACGCCGCCGGGCCGCAGCGCCGCGAGCGCCGTCGCCAGCCCGGCCTCCTCGTAGAGCCCGGCGTTGGAGTGGTGGACCAGGAACGCCGGGCCGTTGTCGACGTCGAGCAGGACGGCGTCCCAGTTCCGTCGCGCGCCGGCCAGGTGGACGGCGACGTCGGCGACGTGCAGCGTCAGCCGCTCGGCGGGCAGCGCCGGCAGCCCGGGCAGCAGGCCGTCGGCGGCCCAGCCGACCAGGGCCGGCTGCAGCTCGGCGACGTCGACCGCCGCGACCCGCGGCTCGGCGAGCACGGTGGCCGCGGTCCAGCCCAGCCCCAACCCGCCGACCAGCACCCGCAGCCCCTCAGCCGGGCAGCGGCGCAGCGTCTCGGTGGCCAGCGCCTGCTCGGTGGAGGTGTCGACGTCGTCCATGGCGAAGACGCCGTCGACGATCAGCTCGGTCACTTCCGCGTCGTCCGGACCGGTCCGCCGGCGCAGGGTCACCTCGCCGTGCGCACCCGCCGCCCGGCCGAGTTCCTGGAGCTCGGCCGCGGGGTCAGCCACGCCGGTCGCCTGCGGCGCCGAGCTGCGGCACCCGGTGGTCCTGATGCCGGTCGAGCCCCTCGCGCACGTGCTCGACCATCACCGCCCCGGCGCGCTCGGGGTCGCCGCTGCGCAGGGCGGCCAGCACGTCGGCGTGGTCGGTCACCAGGTCGATGTGGG
>JAOPVN010000523.1 GCA_025966175.1 Modestobacter sp.
CGCAGGCGGCTTCGCAACCGTGGGCGGCGCCGAGGTCGATGCCGCCGCACCGGCGCCCGAGCCCGTGCCGGCACCGCCGGACATCGTGCCACCGCCACCATCTGCGGCCGGGGCGGCGTCCCCCTCCGCCGGCGGGGGCGTCGCCCGAGCCGGGATCACCGTGTCCTGCCCCGCCGGGCTGGACGTGCGGTCTGCGGCGCCGATGGCCGGGCCCGGCGCCGCGGGCGCGCGGAAGTCGCCCGTCGGGCCCGGGACCGGGCTGCTCGTGTCGCCGACGAGCGGCAGATCGGCGACCGGGATGCCCGCCGCGTAGCTGCGGGCCAGGGCGAGCACCTGGGCGACGTAGCTGTCGGAGTGGTTGTAGGCCAGCACGGCACGGCGCTGCCCCGCCTCGGCGGACAGGTCGCCGCCGGCCACGCAGAGGTAGTGCGCCGCCGCCAGGGCCTGGTCGTCGATGTCGAACGGGTCGGCCACCCCGGAGCCGTCGGCGTCGACCGCGTACGACCGCCAGGTCGAGGGGATGAACTGCATCGGGCCGACCGCGCGGTCGTGGGAGGTGTCGCCGTCCCAGCGGCCGTCGTCGGTGTCGCTGATGAACGCGAAGGCCACCCCGTCGAGGGACGGGCCGATGACTGCCGGGGTCGAGGTGCCGTCC
Source organism: Modestobacter sp. (assembly GCA_025966175.1). Classification (GTDB taxonomy): domain Bacteria; phylum Actinomycetota; class Actinomycetes; order Mycobacteriales; family Geodermatophilaceae; genus Modestobacter. The sequence continues at coordinate 656 of JAOPVN010000523.1, forward strand.
GCGTTCAGCACGGCACCTCCGAAGCGGCCGTGGTTGGACTCGACGCGGCCGATGCCCGCCAGCAGCGACCAGTCGATGCGGCAGGACGGCAGCGTGCTGCCGATCCGCGCCGCGGCGACCCGGTAGGCGTTGAGGGCGACGTTCGGGATGCCGTTGGCCGCCAGCCCGGTGACGGTCCCGTCGTCGGCCGGCTCCGGGGTGGCCGCGGTGACCGGTGCGGCCGCGAGGGTGACGGCTCCGGCGGGGGCCCCGGCCGACAGCCAGCCCGGGCTGGTGGGCGCCGCGGACTCGGCGGCAGACACGTCCTGCAGCTCTGTCCGTGGCGGATCCGAGCGGCCGGCGCTGACCGCGAGGACGGCACTCACCCCCGCGAGCCCGACCGCGGCACCGAGCAACGCGCGCCTGACCGACGGCCCGGTGTCGGCGACGAGGCGGCGGGGAGATCGCCGACCGGGTGCTCCGGTGGGGTCCTGCTCCGGGAGCTCTCGTCCCTCGTCCATCGACCGCTGCACCGGGTCCTCCTGGGTGTGCGCTGCTCCACTCTGAGCGGCTGCAGGCACCGCATACCCGCTTGATCCACTTTCACGCCTGTTCCGCTAGCCGGCCACCCGGCCAGCTGACCTGCACGAACGACAGCCGGCCGGCAGCCCGCCGATGGTCCCGCGGACCAACTCGTCGTCCGAGCTGGGCAGCGTCTGCCACTCCAGGTGGGCAGACAGGAGCCGCCGCGACCCCACACCGACCCTCGGGCGCGTCCGGCGATGAGGCGTTCACCGGGATGTGCCCGATGTCGCCGGCCCCGCCACCGAAACCCCGCTGGAGTTCTCCACCCATCAGCAGGCCGGCGCTCACGGGAGAGCTCCGGACGCCAACACCGGACGAGGAGCTGGAGTCCGAGCTGCGGGGTCAGGGCTGCGAGCTGCGCAGGCCCTGGAAGGTGGTAGCGACGAGCGCGTCGGCGAGATCGTCGGCACCCAGTCCGCGGCCGGGCCGGTACCACTCGGTGAGCGAGTTGACCGTGCCGAACAGCAGCCGGCTGGTGACCGCGGGGTCGACGTCGGGACGCACGTCGCCCTCTGTCTCGGCGGCGCGCACCAGGCCGGTGACGAACCGGTCGAACTCGCGTCGCCGCTGCAGCGCCGTCCGCTCGACCTCGGAGTTGCCGCGCACCCGGAGCAGCAGCGTCACGTAGGGAAGCTCGGTGGTGAGCACCCGGACCGAGCCACGGACCACGTGCTCCAGGCGGTCGATCGCCGGCCCGGTCGTGGCGCCAGATTCCTCGGTGACGGCGAACAGCGCGTCCAGGGCCCGGTCCAGAGCAAGCCGGAGCAGCTCCACTTTGCTGGAGACGTGGTGATAGATGGCCGACTTGGTGATCCCCGCGCGGGCCGCGAGCTCGTCCATGCTGGTGGCCTCGTAGCCCCGCTCGTTGAACACCGCGACGGCGACGTCCAGCAGCGAGTCCAGCGAGTGGCCGGGCCGTCCCCGCCGCGCCGTGGTCTGCTCGGTCATGCCCGGTCCCGGCGGTCGGTGAGCCGCTGCAGCTTCCCGACCGAGCGGGCCAGCGTCTCGGGGTCGACGACGCGGACCTCGACGCTGACCCCGACGGTGTCCTTGACCGCCTTGCCGACCTCCCGGGCCGCCGGCTCGCGGCGCTCCGCCGGGCAGTCCGGGCGGGCCTCCACGTGCACGGCGAGGTGGTCCATCCGGCCGCGGGTGGTCAGCTCCAGGGCGAAGTGCGGCGAGAGCCCGGGGGTGCGCAGCACGACCTCCTCGATCTGGGTCGGGAAGACGTTCACCCCGCGCAGGATGATCATGTCGTCGGTCCGGCCGGTCACCTTCTCCATCCGGCGCATGCCCGGGCGCGCGGTGCCCGGCAGCAACCGGGTGAGGTCGCGGGTGCGGTACCGGATGATCGGCAGCGCCTCCTTGGTCAGCGAGGTGAAGACCAACTCCCCCTGCTCGCCCTCGGGCAGCACGTCGGCGGTGATCGGGTCGATGACCTCGGGGTAGAAGTGGTCCTCCCAGATGTGCAGGCCGTCCTTGGTCTCCACGCACTCCTGCGCGATCCCCGGGCCCATCACCTCCGACAGGCCGTAGATGTCGACCGCCTCGATGTCCAGGCGTTCCTCCATCTCGGCGCGCATCTGCTCGGTCCACGGCTCGGCCCCGAAGATGCCGATCTCCAGCGAACTGGCGCGGGGGTCCAGGCCCTGCTTCTCGAACTCGTCGATGACGGTGAGCATGTAGCTCGGCGTCACCATGATCACGCGGGGCTGGAAGTCGGTGATGAGCTGTACCTGCCGCGGCGTCATGCCGCCGGACACCGGGATGACCGTGCAGCCCAGTGCCTCCGCGCCGTAGTGCGCGCCCAGCCCGCCGGTGAACAGCCCGTAGCCGTAGGCGTTGTGCAGCTTGTCCCCTGCCCGGCCGCCGGCCGCGCGAATGGACCGGGCCATGACCGTGGCCCAGGTGGCGATGTCGCGTTCGGTGTAGCCGACGACGGTCGGTCGCCCGGTCGTTCCGGACGAGGCGTGCACCCGGCGGACCTGGTCCTGCGGGACGGCGAACATCCCGAACGGGTAGTTCTCCCGCAGGTCGGCCTTGCTGGTGGTCGGGAACCGCGCCAGGTCCACCAGCTCCCGACAGTCCTCGGGGTGCACGCCGGCCGCGTCGAACGCCGTCCGGTAGTGCGGGACGTTGTCGTAGGCGTGCCGCAGCGTCCACTGCAGGCGTTCCAGTTGCAGGGCGCGCAGTTCGTCCGGGCCCATCCGCTCGGCCGGGTCGAGCGACGCCGGGTCCGGGGCCGCGCCCAGCCGGCGGGTGTCCTCCGTGGTCGTCGTCATGGGCGGTGCGTCCCCTCGGGCAACGCGCCGGGCGGATCGGGGCCGGCGCTTGTGGACTGCGTTGTCCCGGGTCACACTATTACTGAACGTATGGTCGGTAAATGCCCGAGTCGACATGTCGACGAGTCGTCGAGGAGATGCGATGTCTGCGCCCACGCTGGACCGTCCGGCCGCACCTGATGAGGTAGCACTGCAGGCACAGTTCGACGCCACCATCGCCGCCGACCACCGGATCGAGCCGCGCGACTGGATGCCGGAGGCCTACCGCAAGGGCCTGATCCGGCAGATCGCCCAGCACGCCCACTCGGAGATCATCGGCATGCAGCCCGAGGGCGACTGGCTGCTCGCGGCGCCCAGCCTGCGGCGCAAGGCGATCCTGCTGGCGAAGGTGCAGGACGAGGCCGGCCACGGCATGTACCTCTACTCCGCCGCCGAGACCCTGGGCGCCGACCGGGCCGACCTCACCGACAAGCTCATCGAGCGCAAGCAGAAGTACAGCTCGATCTTCAACTACCCGACGCAGACCTACGCCGACGTCGGCGTCATCGGCTGGCTGGTCGACGGCGCGGCGATCTGCAACCAGGTGCCGCTGTGCCGGTCCAGCTACGGCCCCTATGCGCGGGCGATGATCCGGGTCTGCAAGGAGGAGTCCTTCCACCAGCGGCAGGGCTTCGAGCTGCTGATGACGATGATGGGGGGCACCGGCGCCCAGCGGGCGATGGTCCAGGACGCCGTCGACCGGTGGTGGTGGCCCTCGCTGATGATGTTCGGCCCGCCGGACGATGACAGCCCCAACTCGGCGCAGTCGATGAAGTGGGGCGTCAAGCGGCACAGCAACGACGAGTTGCGGCAGCGCTTCGTCGACATGACCGTGCCGCAGGCCGCCGTCCTGGGCGTGACGCTGCCCGACCCGGAGCTCGCGCTGGACCCGGAGACCGGCCGGTACCGGTTCGGGGCCATCGACTGGGACGAGTTCAAGCAGGTGCTGGCCGGCAAGGGCCCGTGCAACGACGAGCGGATCGCCCGTCGCCGGGCCGCCCGGGACGACAACGCCTGGGTGACCGAGGCGGCCACGGCGTACGCGGACAAGCACGCGTCATGACCGACGTGACGGCAGAGGGTGGGAAGAACACCCCGTCCTCCCCACCCCTCGCCAGCTCGGGGCGGGCCCCTGGACGGGGCCGGCGCGACTGGCCGCTGTACGAGGTGTTCGTCCGCGGCAAGCGGGGGCTCAACCACGTGCACGTCGGCTCGCTGCACGCCCCGGACGACGAGATGGCCGTGCACGCCGCCCGCGACGTCTACACCCGACGCAACGAGGGCGTGAGCATCTGGGTGGTCAAGGCCGCCGCGATCACGGCCTCCAGCCCCGACGAGAAGGACCCGATGTTCGCCCCGAGCGGGGACAAGGTCTACCGGCACCCGACGTTCTACGAGATCCCGGACAACGTCCCTCATATGTGAGCGGAGCGGCACCCCATGCACGAAGAGACCGTCTACGACGCGTTGGACCACGCCCATGGGGGCGAGGGGCAGTGGGCGTTCGGCACCGGCTTCGACGAGCCGCTCGCCGGGGTGGACACCACCGTGCCCGAGGGAATCGACCCGGCCGACCTCGGCGCCTACTGCCTGATGCTCGGCGACGACGCCCTCGTGCTCTGCCAGCGGCTCACCCAGTGGGTGACCAACGCACCCGAGCTGGAGGAGGAGGTCGCGCTGGCCAACTGCGGGCTGGACCTGCTCGGCCAGGCCCGGCTGCTGCTCGCCCGCGCCGGTTCGGTGGGCGTGCTGGGCCGCTCCCGCACGCTGGCCACCGACTCCATCCCCGACGAGGACGCGCTGGCCTACTTCCGAGACCCCGACGAGTTCCGCAACTCCCGCCTGGTCGAGGCGCCCAACGGCGACTTCGCGCAGACGCTGGTCCGGCTGCTGGCCGCGTCGACCTGGCGGCTGGCGCTCTTCGCCCGGCTGCGCGAGTCGCGCGACCCGGTGCTCGCCGCGATCGCCGCCAAGGGCGTCCCCGAGCTGACCTACCACCGTGACCACGCCGCCCGCTGGGTGCTGCGCCTGGGCGACGGGACGACGGAGTCCCACCGCCGCGCACAGGCCGGGGTGGACGCCGTCTGGCCGCTGCTGGCCGACCTCTTCTCCCCCACCGACGTGGAGACCCGGCTGATCGCCGCAGGTGTCGCGGTCGATTCGGGCGAGCTGCGCGACGAGGTCCGCGACGTGCTGACCACGGTGCTGGAGCGGGCGACGCTGACCGTGCCGGCGTGGCCGGCCGAGCACCCCAGCCGCGGCCGGGCCGGGGACCACGGTCCGGAGCTGACCGTCCTGCTGGCCGACCTGCAGGGCCTGGCCCGCGAGCACCCGGCCGCGACCTGGTGACCGGCTCCGCCGTCCGCCAAAATGGCCATTTTGGCGAAACGAACCCGCGGGCCGTCGCCGAGACCGTCACCGACCCCGAGCTGCCTATGCTCACCCTCGCCGACCTCGGAGTGCTCCGCGACGTCCGCGACGAGGGCGGCACCGTGGTCGTCGAGATCACCCCGACCTACTCCGGCTGCCCGGCGATGGGGGTCATGCGCGCGGACCTGGTGCACGCCCTGCACCGGGCGGGCTTCGCCGACGTCGACGTGCGCACGGTCCTCTCCCCCGCCTGGAGTACCGACTGGATCAGCGACGAGGGTCGTCACAAGCTCGCCGCCGGCGGCATCGCCCCGCCCGGCACCGCGCCGGTGCGGCCCGCCGGCCCGGTGCCACTGTCCCTCGGGCCCACTCGACGCACCGCTGCCTGCCCGGTGTGCGGCTCGCTGGACACCGAGGAACTGAGCGAGTTCAGCGCCACCGCATGCAAGGCCCTCCGCCGCTGCCGCACGTGCCGCGAGCCGTTCGAGCACGTCAAGGAGATCTGAGCACCGTGACCACCGTTGAGGCTCCGGCCGTCCCCACGCGACGTCGTCCGACCTTCCACCCGCTCAAGGTCTCCCATGTCGAGCAGCTCACCGACGACGCCGTCGCCGTCACCTTCGACGTGCCCGACGAGCTCGCCGAGGACTACCGCTTCCAACCCGGGCAGGCGCTGACCCTGCGCCGGGTGGACGGCGACCGGGACGAGCGGCGCTCCTACTCGATCTGCGCGCCGGTCGGCGCGGCCCCGCGGGTCGGCGTCCGGGAGGTGCCCGGCGGGTTCTTCTCCGCCTACCTGGTGCACGAGGTGCGGCCCGGCGACGTGATCGAGGTGCTGCCGCCGGCGGGCACGTTCACCGCGGACCTCTCCGTCCCTGGTGACCACGTCTTCGTCGTCGCCGGCTCGGGGATCACCCCGGCGCTGTCGCTCGCCGGCTCGGTGCTCCGCGACGGGACGTCGACGGTGACCGTCTTCTACGGCAACCGCCGCACCAACACCGTCATGTTCGCCGACGAGCTCGCCGACCTGAAGGACCGTTACGGCACTCGCCTACAGCTCGTCCACGTGCTCTCCCGCGAGCCGCGGGACGCCGAGCTGACCAGCGGCCGGCTGGACGGCGACCGGCTGCGCACCCTGGTCACCGCCTTCACCGACGCCGGCAACGTGGACCACTGGTGGCTGTGCGGCCCGCACGGGATGGTCAGCGACGCCCGCGATCTGCTGACCGAGCTGGGCGTGCCGACCGACCGGGTCCACCAGGAGCTGTTCTTCGTCGACGACGTCCCACCCGAGCCGGTCCGCGGCGACGACCGGACGGTGGACGGGCCCAGCTCCCAGGTCACCGTCGTCCTCGACGGGCGAGCGACCACCCTGGCCCTCCCCCGCGACGTCCCGGTCCTTGACTCCGCACAGCGGGTGCGCGGCGACCTGCCCTTCGCCTGCAAGGGCGGGGTGTGCGGCACCTGCCGGGCACGGGTCACCAACGGCGAGGTGGAGATGCGCCGCAACTACGCCCTGGAGCCGAAGGAGGTCGAGGCGGGCTACGTGCTCACCTGCCAGACCCTGCCGCTCTCCGAGGCCGTCACCGTCGACTTCGACGCCTGACGCCGTGCACGATCAGGTGCTGCAGGGCGTGCTCGTGAGCTTCGTCCTGGGGCCGATCGGATCGGCGGAGTGTTGGGCCACCACGCCCGGGAGTCCTGGGGTGACGCCGGTAAAGAAGCGGGGCAACAGCGAGGGATCGAACGCGCGCCGCCGGCCTGACGGCCGCTGGCAGATCAACCTGCGCGTCACCGACGAGAGCGGCGGCAGCAGTCGCTTCACCGTCTACGGCAGGACGGCGAAAGAGGCCCGCGCCCAGGCTGCAGAAATACGTGCGTGCGTTCTCATGGGCCAACCGGCCAGAGATCGGACGCAGACGGTCGAGGCGTTCGCCGCACACTGGATCGAGACGTCGCTCCAGGCATCCGAGCGGAAGCAGACCACCAAGGCCTTATGCAGGCGTTGCCGGTCGCACGTCCTCAGCAGCTGCATCGGCCGGATCACTCTGGACAAGATCCGACCCGCGCACGTCGAGGGCTGGGTCGTCGAGCTGCGACGCAAAGGGCTGGCCGAGTCGACCATCCGGTCGGCGTACACGATTCTCCGAGCGGTGCTGGACACCGCCGTCCGGGACGGCCCGATCGCCATCAACCGATGAGGCGGCGGAGAGTGACGAGCAAAGAAGCTCTGCACCTCTCACCAAGTCCAAGCGATTCGTGCCGATCTCCGCGCAGCCGAGGAGGCCGACGCGCCGCGCGGCACGCTCCCTCAGCCGCGGGCGCTGTCCGCGACGCCGCCGTGGTCGCGGCTCTCGGCATGTTGCGCCTCCGCGAGTTCGTCGCGGTCATGCATCACCGCAGCTGTCTCGCGGCGGGAGTCTTCGAGGTCGCGGCGGGCCGTCCGTCCGCGGCGCGCGGTTCGCCGGGCTCCAGCCAGCAGCAGGCCCAGTCCCAGTACGCCCGCGGCTCCGACCACCGCGCCGTAGAGGAACAAGGTGCCTGTGGTGCCGGTGACGTGATAGCCGAAGACGGCGAAGCCGTGTGTCAGGGCATGGGCGTCGCCACTGTTGGACAGCACTCCGGCGACACCGATGACGAGGGCGGCGACGAGGACGACAAGGCCGATGATGATCATGTTGACTCCTGCTTGAGGTCTCCGCCTGCAGGCCACCGTTGGCCCTCGGCCGCCGGCCCGGGACGTCGATCGTCCGTTCTGGAGCCACCACTGTCACCTGGACCGCTCGCCGGGCGCGCGGGGCGCACGACCCCTCTCGCTCGGGGCGTTGGTCCCGCCCGGCGTCGGCGACCACGCCGGAGACGTTGCTCCTGGACTCGGATCGGCGTCAGGCTGTAGCGGCCGTCGCGATCCGGCGGGGGCGTCGTGCGACCGGGACGAGGACCTCGCCGCGCCGGGTCGGCAGCCGCGACATCAGCACCTCGCGGTAGACCGCCTCGTAGCCATCGACCATCGTCGCGGCGTCGAAGCAGTTCTCGACGTGCGCCCGGCACTCCGCCGGCGACAGGCCCCGCGCGGCCGCGATGGCCGCCGGCAGCTCAGCGGCGCTGTCGCAGAGGATGCCGGTCACCCCATCCACCACCACCTCGGGCACCGCCCCCCGGCGCAGCGCCACCACGGGGGTGCCGCAGGCCATGGCCTCGATCATGACCATGCCGAACGGCTCGTCCCACATGATGGGGAACGCCAGGGCGGCGGCCCGGGCGAGCAGGTCGCGCTTGGCGGCTGCGTCCGCCGTGCCGAATATCGTCACGTCGGGGCCGAGCCGTGGCTCGATGAACCTGCGGAAGTACTCCAGCTCGACCGGCTCGGTGCACTTGCCGGCCACCACGATGGGCAGCCCGGCGCTGCGGGCCGCGTCGATGGCCAGGTGCACGCCCTTGTCGGGGTGGAGCCGGCCGAGGAAGAGCACCATCTCCTCCTTGTCGGCGCGGTAGGGGAAGCTGGTCACGTCGATGGCGTTGTGGACCGTCCCGCGCCAGGCCAGGTCCGGGGCGGCCCGTTGTTGCGCCGCGGAGATCGCGACCAGGGAGACGGTGTCACCGAGCTGGCGGTAGTACTCCCCCGGCTCGCCGGCCACCGGTCCGTGCATCGTGACGACCGTCGGCACGCCCCGGCCGCGGGCCAGCAGCGGGCCGGCGAGGGTGTGGTCGTGCACGATGTCGACGTCCAGGCCGGCCAGGATGCGGGCGACGGCGGCGGTGTGCAGCACCTCGGGCAGCGGCTCGCCCAGTCGTCCGCTGGGCGGCTCGGGATAGGTGGAGACGAACCGGCCGGCCTTCGTGCCGGCCTTGCCCGCCCCGATGAGGGTGACCTCGTGGCCCCGCTCGACCAGACCGTCGACCAGGTCCGCACACATGTTCTCCACTCCGCCGTAGCCCTGTGGCGGCACCGTGAACCACGGCGGAGCGATCATGGCGATGCGCATCGGCCGGAGGGAGCGCGGAGTCGTCACCGGGTTCGATCTGCTGACGGGGACCTGCCGGACGGGACGACGGCGGGGCGGGCGCTCCGGACGAGCTCGATCCCGGGCGGCAGGCCCTGCGTCTCCACCTCGCCGCCGGCCACGGTGACCGCCATGCGCCCGCCGGCCACGGCCAGCCGCTCGAGGGCCAGGTCACCCCAGTCGGCGGGCAGCTCGGGGGCGAGCCACACCTGGGAGTCGGGCACCGCCGGGTCGAAGCGGAGCAGCGTCCGCAGCAGGAGCAGCGGGCTGGCCGCCGCCCACGCCTGCGGCGAGCACGACGTCGGGTACGGGATCGGTGTCTCGAACTCGGTGCGGTCGAAGCCGCAGAACAGCTCCGGGAGCCGCCCGCCGAAGTGGGTGGAGGCCTCGATCAGGCCGCCGGCGATCCGCTGGGCGTGCTCGACGAACCCGTACCGCATCAGCCCCGCGGCGATCAACGCGTTGTCGTGCGGCCAGACCGACCCGTTGTGGTAGCTCATCGGGTTGTAGGCCGCCATCGAGGAGGCCAGCGTCCGCACGCCCCAACCGGTGAACATCTCCGGGGAAAGCAGGTGCTCGGCCACCGCCGCGGCCTTGTCCTCGTCGATGATCCCGGTCCACAGGCAGTGCCCCATGTTGGACGCCAGGCTGTCGATCGGCCGCTTGTCCCGCTCCAGGCCGAGGGCGAACCAGCCCCGGTCCGGCAGCCAGAAGTCCCGGTTGAACGCCGAGCGCAGGGCGGCCGCACGTGCCGCCCAGCGCTGCGCCGTGGCGTCGTCGCCGGCGTGCCAGGCCAGCTGTGACCGGGCGACGTAGGCCGCGTAGGTGTAGCCCTGCACCTCGGCCAGCGCGACGGGGGTGTCGGCGATCCGGCCGTCGGCGAAGGTGACCCCGTCGAAGGAGTCCTTCCAGCCCTGGTTCCGCAGCCCGCGGTCGGTCGCCCGCTCGTACTCGACGTAGCCGTCGCCGTCCCGGTCGCCGTAGTTCTCGATCCACGCCAGCGCCCGGTCCGCCGCCGGGAGCAGTTCGGCCACCGCGGCGGGATCGGCGCCCCAGGCGGCGGTCTCTCCCAGCAGCATGACGAACAGCGGGCTGGCGTCGATGCTGCCGTAGTAGACGGTCCCGCCGGCCAGCGAGTGCGCCGAGTCCATGCCGAAGCGCATCTCGTGCAGGATCTTGCCGGGCTCCTGATCGCTGCGCGGCTCCACCTCGGTGCCCTGGAAGCGGGCAAGCGTGCGCAGCGTGCCCAACGCGAGCGCGGGGTCCAGCAGCAGCGCCATCCAGGCGGTGAGCAGCGAGTCGCGCCCGAACACGGTCATGAACCACGGCGCTCCGGCGGCGACCGCGACCCGGTCGGGATGCTCGGGGTCGAAGATGCGCAGCGCGCCGAGGTCCTCCTCCGTGCGCTGCAGCAGCGCAGCCAGGCCCCGGTGGCCGGTGTGCACCACCGGGTTGGCCTGCCGCCACTCGCGAAGCCGCTGCGAGGGGACGGTGCGTTCCACCGGCTCGCCGCACCGGTAGCGCGAGGGCAGCTCCACGCCGTCCAGGGACGGCTGCACCTGCAGGCAGCTGGACCACTCGCCGCGGGCCGGGACGACGACGTCCACGGTCAGGGTGCCGTGGGCGGTCGCCGTCCAGCCGTCGGCGTGCACCCGCACACCCCGCACGTCACCGCGCCAGCTCCGCTCGAACCGGAGCCCGTCCTGCCCGGCGTCGAGCCGGTGCTCACCGCGGTGCTGGACCCTGCTCTCCTTGACCTCGAACAGGTCGGCGAAGTCCGCGCCGACGGACAACGACACGGTGCAGGCCGCGGCCTCCGGGGCGAGGTTGCGCAAGACGAGGTCCTCCCGCATGCCGTCGCCGACGTACCGGTGCCGGAGGACCAGCAGGGTGCTGTCCGCCCGTCCTGCCCGGGGCTGGGCGCGGGCGACGAAGGTGGTGGCGAAGGGCTCGGCCTCCATCGTGGCCAGCGGCTCGGGTGGGGCGTCATCGACCAGCAGCTGCCAGCGGGACAGCAGGCGGGTGTCGCGGAAGAACAACCCGTGCGGCTGGTCGGGGTGGATGTCCCCCGTCCGGCCGCACACGCAGAACCCGGCTCCCTCGACGAGGGTGACCGTCCCGCCCAGAGAGCCCAGCGACGGGGGTTCACCGGCGAAGGTCCAACCGACCGGCACGCCGTCAGTCCCGTCCGCGGAGGAAGGCAGCAGCGAATCTGCGGGGGAGCTGGGACGGAGCCGCGTCGGCGTGGGTTCGGGGGCCGTGCTCGTGCGGTGTAGTGACCATGGCGGTCGTCCCCTCTAGCAGGGGCGCCGGAGCGCGTCCTGCTGCCGTGGACGGCGCCGACTTGGTCGTCGACGTGCGGGATGTCCTCAGGTGACCGGAGTGTGACACACCGTCGACCGGTTCCCGGCGGGTCACCGCAGCCGGATCACGCATGGGCGGTGGACCGGCGGCGCAGGGCGCGATAGGCCTCGTCCAGCCCCCACACCAACACCGGCATCGGGATGAGCAGGGCGAGCACCCAGCCCGACAGGGCGGCGGTGCCGAACACAGCCTGCAGCGGCGGCAGGTAGATCACCGCGGCGGCGAACACCAGCTCGAAGGCGATGCCGGCCAGCAGCAGGGGGTTGGTCCACAGGCCGATGGCCCGCAACGAGCTGTGCTGGGTCCGGGCGGCGAACGCGGTGCCGATCTGGCAGGCCACGATCGCCGCGAAGGTGGCGGTGGTGGCCTGCAGGTAGACGTCGTGCAGCGGGCTGCCGCTGCCCGTGGTGGCACCCGGTGTCCAACCGCCGCGGGTAAGCACCAGGAAGAACAGCCCCATGGACAGCGCGGCCGAGAGGAGCCCCATGAGCCCCCAGGCGCGCAGCAGCATGGCCTTGTCGATGACGTTCTGCCCCTGCTTGCGGGGCGGCCGCGCCATCAGGCCGGGTTCGGCCGGCTCGCGCCCCAGGGCCAGGGCGGGCAGCGTCTCGGTGCCCAGGTCGATGGCCAGGATCGACAGCACGGTCAGCGGCAGCGGCACCAGCCCGCCGGACAGGGCGAACACCAGGAACGGCACGACCTCGGGTACGGCATGGGCGAAGATGTAGAGGACGAACTTGCGGACGTTGTCATAGACCCGCCTGCCCTCCTCGATCCCGGCCACCACGGTGGCGAAGTTGTCGTCGGTGAGCACGACGGCGGCGGCCTCGCGCGCCACCTCGGTGCCGCCCCGGCCCATGGCCACCCCGACGTCCGCGTGGTGCAGCGCCGGTGCGTCGTTGACGCCGTCGCCGGTCATGGCCACGACGTTGCCGCCGGCACGCAGCGCGTCCGCGATGCGCAGCTTCGCCTCCGGGGCCGCGCGGGAGAACACGAACTCCTCCGTCCCGGCGAGCAGCTCGTCGAGCTGGCCGTCGGTGAGTGCGCCGAGGGTGGCGCCGTCGATGACCCGGTCGGCGTGGATCCCGACCCAGCGGGCGATCTCGGTGGCCGTCCGGCCGTTGTCCCCGGTCACGATGTGGATGCGGATGCCCGACGCGTGGCACGCCGCAACGGCTGCGGCGACCTCGGGCCGGGGCGGGTCGAGCAGCCCGACCAGTCCCAGCAGCGTCAGCCCGGCGCCCTCCGCGGAGTCCCGGTCGGGGGCCACGGGGTCGGTCCAGCTCCGTCGGGCCACGGCCAGCACCCGCAGGCCCTGGCTGGTCATCTCCTCCACTGCGCCGGCCAGGGCGTCGGCCTGCGCAACGTCGGTGACGCAGAGCGGCAGCAGTGCCTCGGGTGCGCCCTTGACGTGCACCTGCAGGTCCGCACCCTCGTGGTCGAGGGTGGCCATCAGTCGGCGGCGCGGGTCGAACGAGAACAGCGTCACCCGTTCCGCGGTCCGCACCGCAGGGTCCAGCCGGACGCCGGCGGCGATGGCCATGTCCAGCAGTGCCAGCTCCGTCGGGTCGCCCGAGCGGGCAGCTGCGTCCGCCGTGTTGCACCGGCTGACCGCGTCGGCCAGCTCCGGGGAGGGGGCGGCCAGCAGCGCACCGCGGACGTCGCGCACCTCCTGCACGTGCATCGCGTTGGCCGTCAGCGTCCCGGTCTTGTCGGTGCAGATGACGGTGATCGACCCCAGCGTCTCCACCGCCGAGAGCCGTTTCACCAGCGCGCCGCGCTTGGCCATGGACCGCACCCCGCCGGCCAGGGCGAGGGTGATGGTCGGCAGCAGGCCCTCCGGCACGTTCGCCACGAGCAGGCCGACGGCGAAGACGAACGCCTCGGGCCAGCTCAGCCCGGCGTAGACGCCCAGCGGCAGGAACGCGATGCCCACCCCGACGGCGACGGCCGCGATGAGGTAGGCGACCCGGCGCACCTGGCGTTCCAGCGGGCTGTCGCCCTGCGGGCGCGGCCCCGTCAGCGCGGCGATCCGGCCGATCTCCGTGCGCGCACCGGTGCTGTGGACGACGGCCTCGGCGGCCCCCCCGACGCACCCGGTACCGCTGAAGACCAGCACCGGGGAGTCCAGCGGGTGCCCGGCATCATCGACGGCGTCGGCCACCCGCTCCACCGGGGCCGACTCCCCGCTCAGGGCGGACGCGTCGATCTCCAGCCCGCCCGACAGCAACCGTGCGTCGGCTGGCACCCGGTCGCCCTCGGCCAGCACCAGCACGTCGCCCGGGACGACCTCGGTGGCCGGCACCGACCGCACGACGCCGTCCCGGCGGACCTGCGCCTGCGGAGGCAGGAAGCGGCCCAGCGCCTCGACCGCACGGCCGGCCTGCCGCTCCTGGACGAAGGAGAACACCGCGTTCAGGACGACGACGGCCAGGATCGCCCAGGCCAGGCTCGGCGTGCCGGCGACCACGGAGAGCACCGCGGCCAGCAGCAGCAGGACCGCGAGCGGATGGGTGAACTGGCGGACCATTGCGCGTGGCCACGTGCGGTGGTGGCCGACGGTGAGCGCGTTGGGCCCGTACCGCTCGAGTCTCCGGGCAGCCTCCCGCCCGGAGAGCCCGGACGGCTGGGAGTCGAGGTCCCGCAACAACCGGGCGACCGATTCGCGCGGATCGAGGAGCGGCCCCGCGATGGTGGGGTCCGCCGGCGGCGGCAGGGTCGGTGCAGACACAGCTGTTCCTCTTCCGGGGGTACGTGCGGAACGGGCGGTGTCGGGCAGCGCGCCGGGAACGCAGGGTCCCCGCGGGGAGCTCAGTTGTGCTGTGGCGCCGCGGGCCGGCTGTCGTTGGGGGCGTCGATCCGCGTAGTGACCGGGATCGCGGGAGCCGGAGCCGGCGGCAACGCGCCGGCAGCGGCCGTCTCCTTGGCCAGGAAGGCGCCGATCTCACCGATCGTGCTCATCAACGGCGCCGGGAAGACGACGGTCGTGTTCCGGTCGACCCCGATCTCGACCAGGCTCTGCAGGTTGCGCAGCTGGAGGGCGAGCGGGTGGGCCGCCATGATGTCGGAGGCCTCACCGAGTGCCGCTGCCGCCAAGGACTCTCCCTCGGCATTGATGATCTTGGCCCGCTTCTCCCGCTCGGCCTCGGCCTGGCGCGCCATGGCGCGCTTCATGCTGTCGGGGAGCTGGATGTCCTTGAGCTCCACGAGGGTGACCTCCACACCCCACGCCTCGGTGGCGACGTCGAGGTTCGCGCGGATGTCCAGGTTGATCCGGTCGGTCTCGGACAACGTCTCGTCCAGCGTGTGCTGCCCGACCTGCTTGCGCAGGGTGGTCTGGGCGATCTGGTCGATCGCGGCGCGGACGTTCTCGATGGCGACGACGGACTTCGTGGCGTCGAGCACCCGGAAGTAGGCGACCGCGGAGACGTCGACGCTCACGTTGTC
>JAOPVN010000438.1 GCA_025966175.1 Modestobacter sp.
GCCGCGGCGTGCAGCCCGGCGAGGGCCGCGGTCGCGGACTCACCGGCGTGGGCGAGGGAGTCGACGCGCGGGCCCAGGACCACCGGCCCGGGGCCGAACTCCCGGCACACCCGGTCGGTCACCTGCGCGGGGTCCTGCGCGCCGCCGAGGACGACGACGAGCTCGTCGGCGTGCACGCCGACCAGCACCTCGCAGCCCAGCGACCGGGCGGCCCGGCGGACGGCGGCCCGTGAGTCCTGGTCGCCGGGCGGCGCGGAGCCGACCAGCACCATGACCGGCGCGGTCTCGGCCCAGCCCAGGGCGGCGGCCCGGCCGGGCAGCTCCTCGGAGCGGTCGCCGCGCACCAGGGCGTCGACGACCAGTGCCTCCAGGCGGGCGTCCCAGGCGCCGCGGTTCTCCGCGAAGCTGGCGTAGACGTGCGCGGTGGCGAAGGCGATCTCCCGGCTGAACTGCAGCACGGTCAGCCGCAGCGCCGCGGCGTCCCCGGGTTCGGCGACCTGCTCGACCCGGTCCTCGACCACCTCGACGGTGACCTTGATCAGGTCGACCGAGCGCCGGAGCGGCACGGCGTGCATGAGCTCCCGGGGCGCGGCGCCGAAGACCTCACCGGTCACCCGGGGCGGTCGGCCGGGGTTGCGGCACCACTCGACCAGGGACGCGATGCCGGCCTGCGCGACCAGCGTGACCCAGGACCGCTGCGCGGCGGGCATCGCGCGGAACCAGGGCAGCTCCTCGTCCATCCGGGCCACGGCCTGGGTGGCCAGCGCTCCCGAGGCGCGCTCCAGCCGGCGCAGCGTCGCCTCGGACGGCTGTGCGCTCACCCGTTCCTCCCTGGTCCCGACACCCCGTCAGCGTGTCACGGCGCGCGCCGTCGGGGAGAGTGGAGACGTGCACACCGCCCATCCGGGTCAGCCGGTCCCGGCCACCGCCCCCAGCAGGGCCGTCACGGTCCGGACCCTGTACGCCGTGGCCGCGGCCGCGGTGGTGCTCGCGCTGCTGGGCTGGGCGGTGGCCGCGCAGTTCTCGCCCCTGCTGCGGGTCGACCGGGCGGTCAGCGATGCGCTCTACGCCGGGGACGACCGGTCGCGGCTGGTCGAGTCGGCGCTGCAGGTGGCCACGGCGCCCGGCCTGTCCGCGGTGCGCGGCGTCGTCTTCCTGCCGGTGCTCGCCTGGTTGGTGCTGCGCCGGGCCTGGTGGACGGCGGGCTGGCTGCTGGCCGCGGCCGTCCTGGTCGGCCCGCTCACCACGCTGCTCAAGGACCTGGTCGGCCGGCAGCGACCGCAGTTCGCCGGGGGCGGCGCCGGCTACCAGTCGTTGAGCTACCCCAGCGGGCACGCCTCGGGGGTGGCCACCCTGGTCACGGTCGCGCTCGTGCTGGCCTGGCCGCTGCTGGGGCCGGCGGCCCGGCGGGCGTGGCTCGCGGCCGGCGTCGCTCTCGTCCTGCTCGTGGGGCTGACCCGGATCTGGTTGGGCGTGCACTACCTCTCCGACGTGCTCGGCGGCTGGGCCCTCGGCCTGGGCTGGACGCTGCTGATGGCGCTGGTGTTCGGCGCGCTGCCGGGAGGCCGGGCGGCGCTGCGCCCCGGGACGGCGGCGCTGCCACCGGGGACGGCGACGTGACCGGCCTGGACTCCCGGGTGCTGCTCGCGCCCGGTGACGGCTCGCTCGGCCCGCTGCTGCGGCTGGCCGACGACCGGCTGCCGCCCGACGCCGGCTACGGGCGGCACGCGCACGCCGATGTCGACGTGGTGGCGGTCGTGCTCGCCGGTTCGGTGCGGCACGCCTGGGGTCGGGAGGCGGTGCTCGGCGCCGGCGACGTGGCCGTGCTGCGGGCCGGCCGGGGGCTGGAGCACGACGAGGTCGCGGGCCGGGAGGGCGCGCACGTCGTCCAGGCGTACCTGCGGGCCACCGAGCCGGGGGGCCAGCCGGCGCACGACGTCCGGCTGCGGCCGACCGGCTGGGTCGACCTCGGCCGGCCCGACGCCCGGCTCTGGGTCGGACGGCTGGACGGCGGGACCCACGAGGTGCCGGGCGGCCTGCGCGTCGTCGTCCGGGACGGCGAGGTGACGGCGGAGCCCGGCGAGGGGACGCTGACCGGGCCGGCGACCGTCCTCGTGTGGCAGCTGGACGCCACCCGGCCCGCGTGGGCGGACTGACCTCCGGAGGGTCCTGAGCGCTGCCACAGACTGTGCGGCATGCCCGCAGATGCCACCACCGCCGCTGACCTGCTCGCCGCCGCCCGCGCCGATGCCGACCGCACCGTCGACCTCCGCCGTCGCCTGCACCGCCGGCCGGAGATCGGCCTGCACCTGCCGGCGACCCAGGCGACCGTCCTCGAGGCCTTCGCCGACCTGCCGATCGAGGTGACCACCGGCACCAGCACGAGCTCGGTGGTGGGGGTGCTCCGCGGCGCCCGCCCCGGCCCGACCTACCTGCTGCGCGGGGACATGGACGCCCTCCCCGTGCGCGAGGACACCGGTCTGCCCTTCGCCTCCGAGGTGCCCGGCGTCATGCACGCCTGCGGCCACGACACCCACGTCGCGATGCTGCTGGGCGCCGCGCGGCTGCTCGCCGAGCGCCGGGACGCGCTGGTCGGCCAGGTCGTGTTCATGGTCCAGCCGGGGGAGGAGGGCTACCACGGCGCGCGGTTCATGCTGGACGAGGGACTGCTCGACGTCGTCCCCGGGGCGCCGGTCAGCGGCGCGTTCGCGCTGCACGTCTCGACCATGTGGCGCAGCGGCACGATCAACGTCCGGCCCGGCCCGATGATGGCCGCTGCCGACCAGTTCACGATCACCGTCCACGGGCGCGGCGGCCACGCCTCGACCCCGCACCTGTCGGCCGACCCGGTGCCGGTGGCCGCGGAGATCATCCTGGCGCTGCAGTCGATGGTCACCCGGCGCGCCGACGTCTTCGACCCGGCGGTGGTCACCGTCGGGCACCTGGAGGCCGGCACCACCGACAACGTCATCCCCTCGACGGCGCTGGTGCACGGCACGATCCGCACCCTGTCGGCCGAGCGGCGGGCCGACATCGTCGCCTCCGTGCAGCGGGTGGCCGAGCACGTGGCCGCGGCGCACGACCTGCGCGGGGAGTTCGTCCGGGTGGAGGGCTACCCGGTGACGGTCAACGACGCCGGCGTCGCCGCGCAGGTGACGACGACGGCCGCCGCGCTCCTCGGCGAGCAGGCCAGTGCCGTCATGCCGGTGCCGCTGATGGGCGCCGAGGACTTCTCCTACGTGCTGGAGCGGGTGCCCGGCGCGATGGCGTTCCTGGGGGCCTGCCCGCCGGAGCTGGACCCGGCGACCGCCCCGGGCAACCACTCGAACCTGGTCCGCTTCGACGAGGACGCGCTCCCGAACGGGGTCGCGATGTACGCGCAGATGGCGCTGCAGGCCCTCGCCGGCTGAGCAGAACGGCCCGCCCCCTGGGGCGGGCCGTTCTGGCTGATGGCCCCCTTCCCGGGTCCCGCGCCGAGCTCGCGTGGCGTGGGGAGGAGGGGTCCGTTTTCAGGCCTCGGGCTGCTGCTCCGGATCGGTGGTGGTGTCCGCCGGTGCGGCCTGCACGTCGCCGATCTGGTACTTCTCG
>JAOPVN010000477.1 GCA_025966175.1 Modestobacter sp.
AGACCAGCTCCGAGAGCACCCAGTTGCCGGTCACCAGCAGCGCGATGGCCACCGCGATCATCTTCGGCACGAAGGACAGCGTCGGTTCCTGGATCTGGGTCGCCGCCTGGAACAGCGAGATCATGAAGCCGACCAGCAGGGCGGTCAGCAGGATCGGGGCAGCGCACTTCGCCCCCACCAGCATGGTCTGGGTGGCGATCTCGGTGACGTCGGCGTCGCTCATGTGTACGACCCCACCAGGGCGGTCGCGATCAGACCCCAACCGTCGACGATGACGAACAGCAGCAGCTTGAACGGCAGCGACACGACCGACGGCGGCACCATCATCATGCCCATCGCCATCAGCGCGGCGCTGACCAGCATGTCCAGCACCAGGAACGGGATGAAGATGACCAGCCCGATGATGAACGCGCTCTTGAGCTCGGACAGCACGAACGCGGGGACCAGGGTCAGCATGCTCACCGACTGCGCGTCGGCCGGCTTCTCCTCACCGGAGAGCCCGATCATGAGCTTCAGCTCGTCGTCGCGGGTGTTGTCCAGCAGGAAGGTCTTCAGTGGCGCCTCGCCGGCGTCGTAGGCCTGGGAGGCCGTGATCGTGCCGTCGAGATAGGGCTGGACGGCGAGGTCGTTGATGTCGCTGAAGACCGGCCCCATCACGAAGATCGTCAGGAACAGCGCGATCCCGGTGAGCACCTGGTTCGGCGGCGACGTCGGCAGGCCCAGGGCGTTGCGGGTCAGCGACAGCACCACGAGGATCTTGGTGAACGAGGTGACCAGCAGCAGTGCCGACGGGGCGATCGAGAGCACCGTGATCGCGAGGATCAGGGTGACCGCGGTGCTCGGGCTGTTGCCGCCGACGGAGATGTTGACCCCGCTGTCGACCACCGGGGCGACCGGCGCGGTGGGCGCAGTCGGGGCGGTCGGGGCCGCGGAGGCCGGGTCGGCCAGCAGCATCATCGCGGCGATCACCGCGAGCATCAGCAGGGGCAGCATCCAGGCCGCCCGGCGGAAGCGGGGCGCGGCTGAGGTACCTGCGGCCCGGGCGGTGCGGGGCAGCACGGCGGGGGCGGTGGCCATTACCTGCGCACCGTCCGCTCACGCAGCTCCTGGACGACCGTCGTCCAGGTGCCCCGGTCGAGCACCGAGCCGGCCAGCGCGCCGGAGCCGTTGCGGGCGGGGCGTGCCGGGCGGCCGGACGTCGGCTCCCCGGACTGGTTCTCGGCACTCGGGCGGCCCGCGGGAACGACCCCGGCCAGGGCGGTCTGCAGCTCGTCGTCCTCGACCTCGGCGAGCAGGGTGACCTGTTCCTCGGTGGAGCCGACGACCAGCACCCGGCCGGCGACCCGCAGGACCGAGACGCTGCTGGCGCGCCCCATGCGCTGGCGGGCGACCACCTCGATGACGCCGGTGGCGCCCCCGATGCCGCGCTTCTGGGCGACCCGGCTGGCGAAGAGGAGCACCCCGCCGACGAACGCCAGGCACAGCACCAGGCGGATGATCATCCAGGTCATGCGGTCGGCGTCCCGTATTCGGTGGCGTCGGTGACGATCTCGCTGATCCGCAGCCCGAAGTCCTCGTCGACGACGACGATCTCGCCGCGGGCGATCAGGGTGCCGTTGACCAGCAGGTCGGCCGGGGCGCCGGCGGCGCGGTCCAGCTCGATGACCTCACCGGGGTAGAGGGAGAGCAGCTCGGAGACCGTCATCCGGGTCCGGCCGATCTCGACGGTGACCTCCATGGCCACGTTGCGCAGCAGGTCCAGGCTGCCGCGGCGCTCCCGGGCCCGGGGCAGTGTCACCTGCAGGGCCAGGGTGGCCGCGATCTCGGTGCCGGCGATCAGCGGGACGGCGAGGAACACGCCCTTGTCCCGCAGCCCGTCCAGCGCGGGGACGACGTCCTCGACCCGCTCGGCGGCGACGCGCACCCGGCCCAGGGCGCCGGCGGCGGCCTCCAGGGCCGGCCGGAGTGCCGTGGCCACGTCCATCGGCCCGACCGGGGAGTTGGTCAGGGCGCTGACGATCTCCGCGGAGAGCACCAGCACGATGTCCCCGCTGACCTCGCCACCCAGCGCCGCGGTGACGGCCGCCCCGGGGACCGGGGGGAGGGGCACCGCGTCGGGGTCGGCCACCGTCTCCCCGGTGCGCAGGTCGAGCTCGGTGGGCATCGCGGCGGCAGCAGCCTGCGCGGCGGCGGCAACGGCTGTGGCGATGGTCTCGGAGTCCGACGAGCGGTCGGTGCCGAAGGCGGTGGTCATGCGGGGTCCTTTCCGCCGGTCGCGGTGTCGGGGACGATCTCGGCGGCCAGGCGGCGCCGGTGGTTGCTGGGGAGCGCGTGGGCGAACGTGACGTTGTTCGTGGTGACCTCCAGCGGGCTGTCGTGCGCGTGGCGCAGCAGCAGCACGTCGCCGACCGCGAGGCTCAGCAGGTCACCGGAGGGGACGTCGAGCGGGTTGAACCGGACGCTGACGTCGACGGGAACGTCGCTGAGCCGCTCGGTCAGCGCCTCGAGGGCCCGCTTGCGCTTGTGTCGCGCGGACTCCGAGAGCTGCGGGGAGGCGGCGTTGTTCAGCGCCGCCGCGAAGGAGGAGAACGGCAGGACGAGCGTGGCATCGGGCTCGCGGGCGCCGATCCGCATCGAGTAGGTGGCGACCATGACGGTCTCCGAGCCGGAGGCGGCCTGGGCCAGCTGCGGGTTGTACTCGACGCTGTCCAGCGCCGGCTGCAGCGGCGTGATGTGCGCGAAGGCCTCGGCCAGCTCCTCCAGCAGCCGCTCCAGCAGGGCGCCGGTGATCGTGCTCTCCATGCCGGTCATCGGCCGGTTGGGCTGTTCGCCCTCGCCCGAGCCGCCGAGCATGTGATCGACGATCGCCATCGCGGTGTCCAGCGGGTAGGCCAGCACGCCCTTGCCCGCGAGGGGTTCGAGGGTGAACGTCGCCAGGAAGTAGGAGACCGGCAGCGTGGCGATGTAGTCGTCGTAGGAGAACTGCTCGATCCCGACGAGCTCCATCCGGGCGCCCGTGCGGAGCATCGAGGTCAGGGTCGTCGTCGCCTGCCGGGCGAAGTTCTCCTGGGCGATCTGCAGGATCCGGACGTGCTCGCGGGAGAGCTTCGTCGGGCGACGGAAGTCGTAGGTTCGCGGCTCGCGCCGACGCGAACGGCCGTGTCCCTCGGGGTTCCGGGGGGCAGGCACGCTGGGCGCGTCGGCCACGGTGTCGGACAGGCTCACGCATGTCCTCATCGGCGGTGGGCGGGCCGACCCTGACCGCCGGGACCAGCCGGTGCCGGCTTCGGACCGGCACCGGCTGGGACCGGTGCGCCCCGTGGGGGCGGTGGGGGAGGAGCGTCAGTGGACGGCGCCCTCCGCCGTCGTCACTGGGTGACGTACTCCGTGATGTAGATGCTCATGACGGCGTCGTGGTAGGCGTGCACGATCGTCTCCTGCAGGGCCGCCTTCAGCGCCTCGCGGTTGGCCTGGACGTCGGACAGCGCGGCCCCGGAGAACTGGGCGATCGCGAGGTCCAGGGCCTGGGAGCCGTCGTACACGGGCCCGCCGCCGTGGCCACCGCCCGCGTCGTACTCGACGGTGTACTGCAGCGCGAGGCCGAGCTTGAGGTAGCTGCCGCCGGCCAGGTTGATCGCCACCGGGTCGACCGCCAGGATCGTCCCCGGCTCGGGAGCCGGCGCGGCGTCGGCCGAGCTGCCACCGCTGAACACGAAGAAGTACGCCCCCGCCCCGATCGCCAGGACGGCGACCAGTGCGATGATCATCATCTTCTTCTTGCCGCCCTGCGGAGCGTCCCCGTCCTCGGGCGCTTCCTTCTTCTTCTTGCTCACGAGTCCTCCTCGCTGGCGCTCGTCGGGCGCGTTCGCGCCGCTGCTGTGTTCATCGGTTCGCTCGCAAGCTCGCTCACCCGTGGCCCCCCTCAGAGGTCGTGCTCGCGTGGCTGTCGGTGGTCGTGCTGGTGGTGCTGTAGGTGGTCGCCGTGGCGGCGGCCCCCAAGCTGGGCAGTAGGGCGTTCGCCCCGGCCGACGCGGTGGACAGGACGACGACGTCGACCCGTCGGTTGACGGTGACGTAGTCGGGGTCGGAGTCCGGCACGAGCGGCCGGGTGCTCCCGTAGCCGGCGGCGGACAGCCGGTCCTCGGAGACGCCGTCCTGCTCGGACAGGTGCCGGAGCACCGTGGTGGCCCGCACCGCCGACAGCTCCCAGTTCGACGGCCAGGGGCCGCCGCGGGTGACCGGCAGCGAGTTGGCGTGCCCCTCGACCCGGATCTGGTTCGGCAGCGTGGCCAGCGTGGGTGCCAGCGCATCCAGGACGGTGGCCCCCTGGGACTGCAGAGCCGACGACTCGGGGGCGAAGAGCACGGGGTCGGACACCACGTGGATGACCAGGCCGCGCTCGTCGATCACGAACTGGGCCGCACCGGACTCACCGGCGGCGGCCAGCGCGGCGGCGAGTGCGTCGCGGGCCTGGGACAGCTGGTCGTAGGCGGCCTTGGCCTCGGCGGCGGTCTGCTGGGCCTGCTGGGCGGCCGCCGCCTCGGCGGCCGCCTTCTCCGCGTCGGTCTGCGGGGTGCCGTCGATGGCGGCCTCCTGGGCGACCTGCACCGGCTTCAGCGGGCTGTCGGCCGGCGCGTCGATGGCACCGCCGTCGTTGAGGATCGTGACCGGCGCGCCGAACCCCTCCTGCAGACCCTGGGAGAAGGCGGTGAACTTGGTCATGTCGACCTGGCTGAGCGCCCACAGCACCACGAACAGGGCCATGAGCAGCGTCATCATGTCGGCGTAGGAGACGAGCCACCGTTCGTGGTTCTCGTGCTCCTCCTCCTCGTGCTTCTTGGCGCGGCGGCCGCCGTGGCCTCCGTGGCCGCCCTTGCCGGCGCTCTTGCTCATGCCGCCTCGCGTTGCTGCTCACTGGGCGGCACCAGGGAGGTGAGCTTCTGGCGCACGGTCCGCGGGCTGGTGCCGGCCTGGATCTCGGCGATCCCCTCGACGAGCAGCTCCATCTGCTTGGCCTGCAGCTCGCTCGTCCGGGTGATCTTGGCGGCCATCGGCAGCCAGAAGAAGTTGGCCGAGAGCACGCCCCACAGCGTGGCGACGAAGGCGCCGGCGATCAGTGGGCCGAGGGCCTCGGGGTTGTCCAGGTTCTCCAGCACGTGGATCAGCCCGACGACGGTCCCGATGATGCCGACGGTCGGCGCGTAGCCGCCCATGCCGGTGAAGAACTTCGCGGCGACCTTGTCCTCGCCCTTCTTCGCCGAGATCTCACCCTCCAGGATCGCCCGCAGGTCCTCCGGGTCGGTGCCGTCGATGCTCATCTGCAGGCCGCGCTTGAGGAACGGGTCGTCGATGTTCTTGACCTCGGCCTCGAGGGCCAGCAGGCCCTCCTTGCGGGCCTTCTCGGCGAGGCTGACCAGGGTCTGGATCCGGTCGATGGCCGGCGGGACGGCGGCGGGCAGGAAGCCCATCTTCATCCAGCTGCCGATCTTCTTGACGTCGGTCATGGTGGAGCCCGCGATCGCAGCGCCGAACGTGCCGCCGAAGACGAGGATCAGCGGCGGGATCAGGAAGATGGCCATGGGGGACGAGCCCTCCATGACCATCGTGATCAGGAGGGCGGCGAGCGCCAGGACGACTCCGATGAGAGTGGCCGGGTCCATGGGTCAGCGCTCCTCGCGGGTGGGAAAAGGCACGACCGAGGAGTCCTCGGGGCCCTGAGGGGTGTGGGAGGCCGGCATGCGGTACTCGCCGCGGTCCATCTGGAAGGCGACCGTCTGGATGCTCGCGCGGTAGTCCCGGATCTCGCGGATCACCTGGTCGACGGTCTCGGCAACCACGTACTTGTTGCCCTCGAGCAGCGTGATCACGGTGTCGGGATGTCCTTCCACACGCTCGATCAGGTCGGCGTTCAGCGCGAAGTGCTCCCCGTTCAGGCGCGTCACACGGATCACGGGGCTGCTCCAGGAGGTCGGTTCCGGCGGGTGTGCCGGCACGGGCGTCGTTGCGCCGCATGGGTGTCATCGGCGTGTCGTGCGCGGTGCTTGAGCTGAACGGCCCGGTCACCCCGGTGGGGTGACCGGGCCGCGGCCTCCCTCCAGGGGCCCGCCACGAGCTCGCGAGTGGTGGGGAGGAGGGAGGTCCTTCATCAGCGCTTGAGCTGGACCAGGTCCTGCAGGATCTCGTCGGAGGTGGTGATGACCCGGCTGTTGGCCTGGAAGCCGCGCTGGGCGACGATCAGCCCGGTGAACTCCTCGGCCAGGTCGACGTTGGACATCTCCAGCGCGCCCGCGGAGAGGGTGCCGCGGCCGCCGGTGCCGGCGGCGCCGACCAGCGGGTTCCCGGAGTTGTCACCGGCCCGGTAGGAGCTGTTGCCGGCCTTCTCCAGGCCGCCGGGGTTGGTGAAGCTGGCCAGCGCCAGCTGACCGATCGACTGGCGCAGCCCGTTCGAGTAGAGGCCGACGATCGTGCCGTCGTTGCTCAGCGAGTACGACTGCAGCGTGCCCAGCGCCGAGCCCGACTTCTCGTTCTGCTTGG
The DNA here is from genome assembly GCA_025966175.1 of Modestobacter sp. Classification (GTDB taxonomy): domain Bacteria; phylum Actinomycetota; class Actinomycetes; order Mycobacteriales; family Geodermatophilaceae; genus Modestobacter. The sequence continues at coordinate 6,535 of JAOPVN010000477.1, forward strand.
CCGCCGCGGTGCTCACACCACCGAACTGGTTCAGCGCCGACAGGTCGAGGGTGACCGGGCCGGCCCAGCTCGGGTAGGTCGTCGCGTTGGGCGTGAAGGCGACGACCTTCTTCCCGTTCGCATCGGTGATCGGCCCGGCCAGCGGGTCGGTCCCCGACGTCGTCAGCTCGCCGGTGTTGGCGCCGGAGCCGTTGAAAGTCAGGGTCTGGGTGGCGGGCGTCCCCAGGGCGGTGCCGTTCTCGGTGAGCGCGAGGGTCCACTGGTTCGCGACCGCCGTCTTGGTCATGGTGGCCTGCACCTGGTGGGCGTTGCCCAGCGCGTCGTACATGGTCACCTGCGAGGTCACCGGGGCGTCGGTGGCGACCGCGCCGGCGGAGAGGTTGCCGCTGACCGTGGCACCGGTGGTGGCGACCGGGGAGAGCACCTGGCCCTGGGTGATCTTCAGCGCCTTCAGCGGGCCGTTGGAGTCGACCACGCCGTTCGGGTCGGCCATCCAGCCCTGCAGCGTGGCGCCGTCGGGGGTGACCAGGTTGCCCACGCCGTCCAGGTCGAACGAGCCCGCCCGGGTGTAGAGCTGCTGGTTGCCCTGCTCGGTGATGAAGAAGCCGTCACCGCTGATCATGAAGTCGCTGGCGCGGCCGGTGTTCTGGGTCGAGCCCTGGCCGAAGTTCGTGGTGATCCCGGCGACCTTGACGCCGAGGCCGACCTGCGCCGGGTTCGTGCCTGCCACCGCGCCGTTGGGCGCGGAGCCGTTGCGCAGGACCTGCGACAGCGTGTCCTCGAAGACGGTCTGGCTGCCCTTGAAGCCGACGGTGTTGACGTTGGCGATGTTGTTGCCGGCGACGTCGAGCTTGGTCTGGTGTGCGCGCAGGCCGGAGATGGCCGAGAACATGGAACGCAGCATGCGAGGAGCTCCTCGAGTGGGTGGTCGGTGTGCGGGAGTCAGGGGAGGTGCAGGAGCCGGCCGGGGGGTCAGGCGGTCGGCAGCGCCACCTCGGTGATGCGGCCGAGGGGGACGGCGACACCGCCGACCATGGCCTGGGGCTCGGTCTCGGCACCGGCGCCGGCGACCTTGACGGAGCTGACCGTGCCGGTCTGCGTCGTCCCCTCGGTGTCGGTGTAGGAGACGTTGTGCCCGACGAGGGCACCCGCGCTCAGCGAGCGCTGCAGGGTCAGCAGCTCGGCGTTCTGCGAGGCGATCTCCTCGAGCTTCTCCACCTGGGTGAAGGTCGCGGTCTGTGCCATGAACTCGCTGCTGCTGGTCGGGTTGCTCGGGTCCTGGTACCGCATCTGGGCGACCAGGAGCTTGAGGAAGGTGTCCTTGCCCATCTGGTCGGTGCGGTTGGCCGTGCTGGAGGCGGTCGTGGTGGTCGTGCTGACGTTGCCGATCAGAGGGGTGGTCATCGAGCGGTCTCCTGGTCAGACGCGGACGTCCACGCCGGACGACGTGGGCTGGGCGGAGGTCAGGGCGGGACTGCCCTCGAGCTGGTCGGGCGCCGCACCCCAGGTGCGGGGCCGGGGCACCTGCTGGCCGGAGGCGCCCTGCTGCCCGGCGCGGGCGTCGAGCAGTTGCTGCTGGGCGTTGCGCAGGCTGGCGCCGGAGTCCCCGCCGGAGGTGTCGACCTCGAGCTTGGAGAAGGACAGTCCGGCGTCCTCGAGCTCGCGGCGCAGCTCCGGGAGCGCGTCGACGAGGGCGTGCCGGCCCGCCTCGTGCGCGCCGTGCAGGGTCAGGTCCAGGGTGCCGTGGGTGATCGTCACGTGGACCGTCACCGGACCGAGGCTCTCCGGGGTGATGACCACGGTCATCGTCTGGCTGCCGTCCGGCGCGTTGCGGAGCACCGCGATCTGGGGGGCCAGCTGGGTGGCGACGGGGGCGTTGCTGCCGGCCGGGGCCGGCGG
>JAOPVN010000503.1 GCA_025966175.1 Modestobacter sp.
GCGGCGGCCGTTCGCTCGGGAGCTGCCGCGGCATCCCAATCGTCCATCGGCACGATGACGACGACGGGGCCGTTGCCGAGCCGTGCCGCATGAGTGGCGCGGATGAGGGCGGATGGCACGTCGGTCGCGACGGCCGGCTCGACCACGTCGAGCGGGTAGTCGCCAGCGAGACGCGAGAGACGCCCGGCGAGGAAGGGTTCGAGGGCGAGGTGCCTGCGGTCCTGCTGGCCGACGACCACCACGAGGGGTGCACGGTTGACCCGAGCCGTCGCGATGGCGCCGACGGCATTGCCGAGCCCCGCGGTCGTGTGCAACAGAACGAGCGCGGGCTCGGCCTGGGCGAGGGCGAATCCGGTTGCGATGCCGACGACGGAGCCCTCGTGCAGGGCGAGCACGAAGCGGAAGTCGTCGGGGAGGTCGACGAGGAACGGCACCTCCGTCGATCCGGGGTTGGAGAAGATCGTGGTGAGCCCCTCGGCCCGCAGCGCCTCGAGGCAGGCGTCGCGCACCGACGGAGCCCGGGTGTCACTCATCGATGTGCCCAGCGCCGTCCTTCGCGTTCTGGATGTGGTGGTAGATGCGGGCACGCAACTCGGTGAAGCGCGGCAGCGCGCGCGTGCCGAGTTGGTCGCGTTCGTCGGGCAGGTCGATGATGATGTCCTCCTGCACCACGGTGGGCGAGCTCGAGAGCACGATGACGCGGCCGCCGAGGTACACCGACTCGTCGATGTCGTGGGTGACGAAGAGGATCGTGACGCCGAGGGTCTTCCAGACCGTGCGGATGAGGTCTTCGAGGTCGGCCCTGGTCTGGGCGTCGACGGCGGCGAACGGTTCGTCCATCAGCAGCACCTGTGGTTGGTATGCCACGGCCCTTGCGATCGCGACGCGCTGCTGCATGCCGCCGGAGAGCTGCCACGGGTACTTGTCGGGAACGTGGGCGAGGCCCACGGCGTCGAGCGCCTCGGCGACCAGCGTGCGCCGTTGTTCCTTCGGCATGCGCTGATTCTTGAGCGGCAGCTCCACGTTCGCCCGGATCGTCATCCACGGAAAGAGACTGCGCCCGTACTCCTGGAAGACGACGGCCATCCCCTTCGGTGGCGACGTGACCCGCTCCCCCTCCAGGACCACCTCGCCGTCGGTGACGTCGAGGAGCCCCGCGATGCAGCGCAGGAGCGTCGTCTTGCCGGCCCCCGACGGGCCGACGACGCACACGAGCTCCCCGGGATCGATCCGGAAGTCGAGGTCCTCGAGGTCGGCCCGGGTCTGCGCGTCCACGGCGGCGAACGGCTCGTCCATCAGCAGCACCTGCGGCTGGTAGGCCACCGCCCGGGCGATCGCGACGCGCTGCTGCATGCCGCCGGAGAGCTGCCAGGGATAGGCGCTGTGCACGTCGGAGAGCCCGACCGCCTCCAGCGCCTCGCGCACCAGCTCGCGGCGCCGGGCCTTGGGCAGCTTCTTCTGCTTCAGCGGCAGCTCGACGTTGCCCTCGACGGTCATCCAGGGGAACAGGCTGCGGCCGTACTCCTGGAACACGACGGCCATCGACGGCGGCGGGCTGGTCACCCGGGCACCGTCGAGGGTGACCGTGCCCGCAGTGGGCGCCAGCAGGCCGGCGATGCACTTGAGCAGCGTGGTCTTGCCGGCACCAGAGGGCCCGACGATGCAGACCAGTTCGCCCTGCCCGACGCTGAAGGTCAGGTCCCGGACCGCCTCCACGGTGCGGCCACGACCGGTGTACGTCTTCTGCACCCCGCGGACGTCCAGCAGGGTGGCCCGGTCGCTCGCGCGCGGGGCGGTGAGCGCGTCGCTCATCACTTCTCTCCTCGTTGCGATCGGCGCAGGCCGTGGTACCAGCGCAGGCTGCGCCGCTCGAAGAGCTGGAACAGCAGGGACAGGACGAAACCGAGGAGGCCGAGCAGCAGGATGCCGCTCCACATCTCGGGGATCGCGAAGCTGCGCTGGAACTGCACGATGGCGAAGCCCAGGCCGTTGGTGCTGGCGAACATCTCGCTGATGACCATCAGGATGATCGAGATCGACAGTGCCTGGCGCATGCCCGCGACGATCTGCGGGCTGGCCGCCGGCAGCACCAGCCGGCGCAGCCGGGCCGGCCCGGTGATGCCGTAGGAGCGGGACGTGTCGGCCAGCACCTCGTCGACGGCGCGGACGCCCTCGACGGTGTTCAGCAGGACCGGCCAGACCGCGCCGGAGATGATCACGATGACCTTGGCGGTGTTGCCGATGCCGGCGAACAGGAACAGGACCGGGATCAGCACCGGTGGCGGGATGGCCCGGAAGAACTCCAGGACCGGCTCGGTCAGCCGGCGCAGGGTCCGGGAGGACCCGAGCGCGACACCGAGGCCGACACCGATCACGACCGCACCGGCGTAGCCGATCACCAGCCGGGTGACGCTGGGCAGCACGTCGACCTGCAGCCGGTCGGAGAACCAGACGTCGCCGAAGGTGGTGAGGATCGTCTTCAGCGGCGGCCAGTAGTAGTTGGTGCTCGAGGCCGAGGCGGACCACCAGGCGACGACCAGCACCACGGGCAGCACCAGGGCGAAGGCCAGGGCCCGCGCGGCGCGCAGGAAGAAGTGCACGTCAGCCCCCGATGTCCGCGCGCACGGACGAGTGCCACGACAGCGTCGCCCGCTCCAGGGCCCGCGCCGCCAGATTGACGATCACGCCGAGCAGGCCGGTGACGATGACCAGCGCGTAGACCAGCGGCACCGCACCGCTGGACTGCGCGACGGCGATCGAGTGGCCGAGCCCGGGGCTGCCGATGATCAGCTCGGCGGTGACCGCCAGGATCAGCGCGACGGCCGCGGCCAGCCGCACCCCGGTCATCACGTAGGGCAGCGCAGTCGGCCAGACCAGGTAGCGCACCCGCGCCCAGCGGCCCAGCTGGTAGGACCGGGCGGTGTCGCGGGCGACGGGGTCGACGTCCTGGACGCCGTAGATGACCTGGATGAGCACCTGCCAGAACGACGCGTAGACGACGAGCAGCAGGGTCGACTGCAGCCCCAGACCGAACACCAGGACGGCGAGCGGGATGAGCGCCACCGAGGGCACCGGGCGCAGGAACTCCACGGTGGAGGCGGTGAGCCGGCGCAGCACCTCGACGCTGCCCAGCAGCATGCCGACCGCGATGCCCGCGACCAGCGCGATGGCCAGGCCGAGCCCCCAACCGGTGACCGTCTCGCCCACCGCCGTCCAGAACTCCGGGGTGCCGGCCTCGTCCACCAGGGCCGAGACCATCGAGGAGAACGGCGGGAAGTAGTCCTCCGAGACGATGCCGGTGCGAGGCAGCAGCTCCAGCACGCCGGCGAACAGCAGCAGACCGATCAGGCCGAGGAGGGCCGACGGCAGCTCGCGGCGCCGGCGCACCGGGACCACGCCGGAGCGTGCGATCCGCTCGTCGGTCGTCGTCACGGGACGACCGTGTGGGGCAGGGGCATCTGGTGCAGGACCTCTCCGCAGGGCGAGCAGAAAGCTGTCGACCGTTCGGTGGAAGGAGGCTTGATCTCCACTACGGTGTGCGCTCAGCGAACGGGCGTTCAGCAAGAGAACGTAGGGCGTGAGTCTGGTCACGTCAACGACCGGCGTGGAACCGTGATCGGGCGTGCGCGTGGCGTCCCTGGAGAAGGGCGGATGGTCGTGGCGGAACCCGTGGAGGAGGGCAACGGTGAGCGCCCCGCTGCCTTCGTCCAGTCACTGGAGCGCGGCCTGGCGGTGATCCGCGCCTTCGACGGCGACCACCCGCAGCTGACCCTCAGCGACGTGGCGCGGCGGACCGGCCTGACCCGGGCCGCCGCCCGGCGGTTCCTGCACACGCTGGTGGAGCTGGGCTACGTCCGCTCGGACGGCCGGCTGTTCTCGCTGCGCCCGCGCGTGCTGGAGCTGGGCTACGCCTACCTGTCGGGGCTCTCACTGCCCGAGGTCGCGCAGCCGCACATGGAGCAACTGGTGGCCCAGGTCGGGGAGTCCTGCTCGATCTCGGTGCTGGACGGCGACGACATCGTCTACGTGGCCCGGGTGTCGACCAAGCGGATCATGACCGTCGCCATCAGCGTCGGCACCCGCTTCCCCGCCTACGCGACGTCGATGGGCCGGGTGCTGCTGGCCGCGCAGCCGCGCGAGGTGCGGGCGGCGTACCTGCGCACCGTGGTGCTGAAGCCACTGACCCCGTTCACGATCACCGACCCGGCGCACCTGGCGGTGACCCTGGACTCGGTCGCGCTGCAGGGGTTCGCCCTGCTCGACCAGGAGCTGGAAGAGGGCCTGCGGTCGATCGCCGTCCCGATCCACGACCGGGACGGCGCGGTGGTGGCGGCGATGAACATCTCCGCCTCCGCCCGACGGAGCACGCCCTCGGCGATCCGGGCGGACCTGCTGCCGCCGCTGCAGGCCGCCGCCCGGGAGATCGAGCTGGACCTGCGCCGCGGCCCGGTCTGAGCCGGCCCGGCCTGAGCCGGCCCGGTCTGAGCCGGCCCGGTCTGAGCCGGCCCGGTCTGAGCCGGACCGGTCAGCGGGCCGCCCCGCGGTGGCGTACCGCGTAGGTGAGCGCGTCGACCAGCGCGTGCCAGGAGGCCTCTACGATGTTGTCGTGGACGCCGACGGTGGTCC
>JAOPVN010000529.1 GCA_025966175.1 Modestobacter sp.
CCTCCGCGTACCCGGACAACAGCACGGACACTCTCGGGACCAGCCCTGCGTGGCTCGGCTGTGTTTCCAGGTCCCCGGACTGCCCAGTGCGGGCGTCGGCGAGGGTCCGCTCCCAGACGTAGCGCTCGACGCTGGCAGGGTCGCGGCCCTGGTCCAGGTGCTGGTCGTTCCGGGTCGAGGTGGCTAGCGTGCGAGGGCACCGACCCGTTCGGAGGTGAGGTTCGTGCTCGGACCACTCCAACTGTTCGCGATGAGTCTCCCGGCGGGAGACAGCTCCGCCGGCCGGGTCCTGGCCGAGATCGATCGGCTCACGACTCATCACGCGGTCCGGATCCTGGACATGCTCGTCGTACAGAAGGATGCCGACGGCACGCTGGTTGAGTCCTCGATCGGTGGGGACGAGGACTTCGGTGAGCTGCTGTCCGGGATGCTCCCGGTCTCGGGGGCGTCGCGTCCGGGTTCGGGCGGTGTCGAGGAAGAGCTGTGGGCTCGAGCGCAGGCGCTGCCGACCGGGACGGCCGCCGTGTTCGTTCTCCTCGAGCACCGGTGGGCGCGCGGGATCGCCATCGCGCTCGAGCAGGAGGGTGGTGCGGTGCTCGGGAGCGCTCTCCTCACGCCGGAGCTCGGCCTGGTCATCGGTGCAGAGGTGGCGGCGATGGAGGACGCCTCCCGGTCGATGGCCGAGGCGCAGGCCAGCGAGGCAGCGGCCCGGTTGACGGCGATCGCGGCCTGGGCCGACACAGAGCAGGCCGTGGCCGAATCGACCCGGATACGTTCGGCGGCGGCGGCCGACGTCCTCCGGACACTGACGGAGGCGGGTCTGCTGGAGGCGGCCGCCACGGACGAGGCGGTGGAGACGCTCACGAGAGCGGGATTGATCGTCGCGGCCGCGGACCAGGCGGTCGACCGCGCGCTGCAGGCAGACGCGACGGCGATCGCCTTCGCCGATCGAGCGGCCGAGGAGATCATCGCCGAGGACGCCGCAGCAGTCGCCGCGGCGGAGGCCAGGAAAGCTGACGTCCGCGTGGCGGCCTCAGTCACGCCCGCGGAGCTTCGCGTCCTGCGTTACCTCCCCACGCGGCTGACCTTCGCGCTCATCGCGGACAAGCTGGGGATCTCCCGGGGAGCCGCCAAGAGCAGAGCGGAACGGCTGTACAAGAGGCTGGGGGTGCACGACCGGTCCGCTGCGGTGGAACGAGCACGGAAGCTCAAGGTCCTTCCCTGACCACCGCGGGCAGCGCGCCCGAGCCGGCCGGGGGGCGCCGTTCGTCGGGCGGCCCCCGGCCGGCGTCTCAGTGCAGAGCGGGACATGACGACGGCACGACTCGACCAGTCGAGCGGCGTACGGGTCAGCCGAACGTGGTCGCCTCCGCGACCTCGCTCAGCGTCATGAACTGGCCGCCGTTCTCCTTCATGTGAACGAGCAGCCGCTCCAGCATCTGGATCATGTGCGCGCGGCCGATCGTCTGCGGATGAGTGGTCAGGGCGTACACGCCGCCGTCGTCCTGCGCGGCCGCGTAGTCGAAGATCGACCGCCACCGGGCCTCGATGTGCTCGACGGGACCCATCCCCTCCTGGATGCCGGTGACGTACTCCTGGGCGGGGAAGTCGTCGAGGTACCACGACACCGGGATCTCCATGACCGGGCTCGGGTCGCTGAACCGGCTGGGGCCGTTGCCCACCTGGTACTGGCCGTGCTGCACCCAGTCGTCCTGGATGACCCGGCGCGGGTAGTAGGGGTGGAAGTCGTTGCCCATGAGGCTGCTGTCCCAGACGAATTCCATGTCCTCGAGCAGGTCGAGGGTGTTCGGGCTGAAGTCCCAGTACGGCGAGCGGTAGCCGCGCGGGCGGCTGCCGGAGATCCGCTCGAGGGCGTCGGCGCCCTTGAGCAGCACCTCGTACTCGCGGTCCCTGTCCACCTCGGTGGGGTTCTCGTGCATGTAGCCGTGGTGAGCGATCTCGTGGCCGGCCGCGGCGATGTCCCGGCACGCCTCCGGGAAGGTGTCGGCGGTGTGCCCGGGGATGCACCAGGTCGCCGTCACCCCGTGCTGGTCGAGGAGGCGCAACAGCCGGGGGACGCCGACCTCGACACCGAACTCGCCGCGGGACTGGTAGGCGGGGGTCCACCGGTGGAACGAGCCATCCCAGATGGCCATGGCGTCGACGTCCAGGCCCAGCGCCACCGCGACCTTCTTCCCCTCCTCGAGCTGAACCTTCCCGGCGCGCTGTTGGTACGTCACGGGGACCTCCTGGGGGACGAGGGCGGGCTGATCCCGGGCTAGGACTCGCCGGGTTCGAGGACGATCCGCTGCTCGGTGGCCCTTTCTACCGCCGCACGGGAGTACAGCAGTGGGAACGCGTCGTCGCCGGCCCACGCCGGGAACAGGTCGGCGTAGTGCGGGCTGTCCGGGGCCCCGGACTGGCCGGGTGAGTTCATGACGAGGGAGTCGTCCCAGCTGCCGACGTCGACCACGACGCGGAACGTCGAGCCGGCGCTCTGGACGAAGTCCGGCGTATAGGCGGTGTTGCCGACGGTGTCCCCGCTGCCCCCGCGCGGCGCGGGTCCGACGGCGGTCTGGGCAGCCAGCGGCTCGCCGAGCCGGGCGGCCAGCGGGTGTCGCAGCCGGGCCACGTGCAGCCGTCCCCAGCTCCACCCGGCGTGGTCGGCGCCGAGCAACTGCTCCACGTCACCGACGGCTGCGGCCAGGCTGCTGCGCAGCCCGGCGGTGAGGACGGCGTCCGGGTCAGCACCAAACCAGGTCCCGGAATGCTCGAGCAGATCCAGATCGACGCGGGAATCGGCCAGCAGCACCTCGTCGGGGAGGATCGCGCGCAGCGCTGCTTCGACCCGGTCGGGTTCAACCAGTCGCTCCAGCGCCGCGCGCAGCATGGCCGGCCGCAGGTGCCGCCGGTACCAGATCTCGAACAGTGCCGCGGCCGGCGAGTCAGCGGCCAGGTCGGCGTCCCAGTCGCCCAGCATCCCGAGCGGCTCGGCGACGCTCGCGTCGTCCTTCAGCAGCGCACGCGCCCGGGCGACGATCCGCCGCGCCGGGATGCTCACGTAGTCCGTCTGCAGCCGCACGCAGTCCTGCGCCGACATGGACGAGGCGGCGGTGAGCACCTCCTCGATCCGCTCCTTGCGGGAGGGGGCGTACCAGTCGTAGGCGATGACCCGGTCGCGCGGGAAGTCGGGCGGCAGGTTCATCTCGTTCGCC
>JAOPVN010000512.1 GCA_025966175.1 Modestobacter sp.
CCGGCGGCCGGCCGGGCCCCCGGTGCGGGGCGGGGGCGCGGACTGGGCCGGCGCGACCGCTCGTCGGACCCGTCGCCGGGTCGCTCCTGCTCGCTCATCGTCGGCTCACCGTCCCGTGATCCCGGACAGCAGCCACCGGCCGTGGACCCGCTCCAGCTGGATCTCGACCCGGTAGCGCTGCACCTGTGCCTGCGCGGAGGCGCTGGTCTGCTGCGTCGACTGGATGACCGCGAACACCGTCGCGGTGCCGCCGTCGGCCGCACCGACCGCGGCACCGACCACGGTGGTGTTCACCACCGCCTGCGCTTCGGTGATCTGCTGCCGCCGCTGGTCGAGCTGGTCGACCGACTCCTTCTGCAGGTCGCCGGTCGTGACGTCGCGGATCTGCTTGATGTCGTCGTCGAGGGTGACGTAGTCGAACGAGGCGACGTCGACGATCCCGGCCCGGGCCGCCTGCAGTGCCCCCACGTAGTCACCGGTGCGGACGGCGGAGCTGCCGGGCCGGGTGACCCAGAGGGCCACGCAGCCGGCCACCAGCAGGACGAGCAGCACGGCGAGGACGGGCACCAGCGGCAGAGACAACCGCCGGGAGCCCACGCTCCCGGCGTCGGCCTCGTCGGCGTCCGCGCTCTTCCCGCGCCGACGCCGACGCCGACGCAGGGCGCTCTCGCTCTGCTCGGTGGCCGGGTCGCTGTCCGCTGCGTCGGTGGACAGCCCGGTCACCGGAGCGGCCTCGACCTCGGTCACGGCTCCGGTGTCCTCTGCCACGCCGGTCTCCTCTCGGTCGGGTCGATCAGGTCGGGTGCGGTCAGGTCGGGTGCCGTGCGCGCGGGGTCACGCGCAGTGGCGGCGGTCACCGTAGCCGGACCGGCTGTGGACCGGTGCCGGGCCGGTGCGGATCAGCCGACGGTCGTGGCGAACGGCGTCGCGTGCAGCAGGCCACCGAGCAGGCTCCCGAGCAGGTCGCCCACGGCCCCCACGCCGCCGGTCGCCGGCAGCGAGGGCCCCGGGGAGGCGACCCCGCCGTCCGAGCCGATGTTCTGGGCGCCGCGGATGTTCGAGCCGGTCTCGTCCACGGAGTTGCCCCCGGGGTCGACGCCGTTGACCACGTCGCAGCGCACGCCCGTCGTGTCCTGGGACAGCACGGCTCCGGGGCTCTGCGCCGCACCGCTGGAGATGTACCCGGTGGTGCAGGGCTGCGGGTCGCCGGAGTTCAGCACGAACCCGAAGTGCGCCCGCATCGTCCCACCGTCGTTGCGGACCACGCTGAAGCCGCCGCTCACCGCGTCGGGGTACGTCGCCAGCATCTGCTCGACGCCGGCCAGCCGCGGGATGGTCACGCCGTTGAGCACGTCCAGGTAACGCACCAGCGAGCCCAGGCCGGGGCCGGCGTCCTGCACCAGCGTCTGCAGCGCGGCGCCGGCGTCGGGAGCGTTGACCAGCAGGGAGCGGATGTCCGGGTCGCTGCTGACCAGGGTGTCGGTCAGCGCCCGCAGGTCGCTGGCCCAGGACTGGATCGCCGAGCGCGACTCCGCCTGCGTGTCCAGCACGGTCTGCCCATCGGTGATCAGCCGCAGCGTCTGCGGCAGCGACTGCTCGGCGCGGGTGAGCAGCAGGTCGCCGTTGTCCAGCAGCCGGGACAGGTCGTCACCGGCCCCGGCGAAGGCGGTGCCCAGCTCGTCGACGACCACCCGCAGGTCCGCGGTGTCGATCGACCCGACCAGGCCGTCGACGTCGAGCAGCAGCTGCTCCACCGGGATGGGGATCGAGGTGCGGTCCTGCGGGATCACCGCGCCGTCGGCCAGGTAGGGCCCCGCGTCGTCCGGCGGCCGCAGGTCGACGTACTGCTCCCCCACCGCGCTGCGGTTGGCCACCACGGCGCTGGTGTCGGCCGGGATGTCCGGCGCGTCGGGATTCACGGTCAGGGTGACCCGGACGCCGCTGTCGGTGAGCTGCATGTCGCTGACCCGGCCCACGCCGACCCCGCGATAGGTCACCTCGGCGTTGACGAAGATGCCACCGGAGTCGCTGAAGTCCGCGGCCACGTCGTACCCGTTGCCCAGCAACAGCCGGTCCAGCCCGACGTACTTGAAGCTGAGGTAGGAGGTGAACAGGACCGCCACCAGGGCGAAGCCGATGAGCTGCAGGCGCACCTTGCGGGTGATCACGGCGTGCTCCCGGAGGGAAGGGCGACGTCGGGCAGTCCGAGCAGCCCGCCGGTGGCCTGGGTGAGGTCGGGACCGACGCCGGTCAGGCCGGGCAGGGTCGGCAGGCTGAACGCCTGCGCCGTCCCCGACCCGGACGACGTCGACGTCCCGCCGCCGGTCCGGGCCGTCGACGCGGTCGCGGCACAGGCCGCGGCAGCCGGATCGGTGAGGTCGACCACCCGCAACGCCCCGGTCACCGGGTCGATGACGTACTGGCAGAGCAGCTCGGACAGGTCGAGGTTCAGCGTCGCGGTCATGTTGGTGAACAGCGCGTAGCCCCCGGTGCGCAGATCTGCGCGGGTGTGCAGCGCCGACAGCGAGCTGGCCGGGAACGGGTAGGTGAGGATCAGGTCCAGGGAGTTGGCCAGGTCGGGGCCGGCCGCGGCGAGCTGGGACAGGATCGGCTGCAGCGCCTGCAGGTCCGCGACGGTGTCCGCGCCGGCCTGGTTGATCACCCGGGTCCCGACGTCGCCGAGGCTGGCCAGGCTCTGCAGCATGCTGACCAGCAGGTCACGCTGCTGGTTGACCACGTCGAGGCCGGGCCCGATCGTGTCCAGCGCCGTGGTGATCGTTCCGGTACCTGCCGACAGGGTCGCCGACAGCGCGTTGACGCTGTCCAGCGCGCGGTTGATCTCCGTCTTCTGCTGGTCCAGCCCCCCGATGAAGGTGTCCAGCTGGGTCAGCGTGTTCCGGACGGCGTCCTCGCGGCCCTGCAGCGCCTGGCCGAGCTCGGAGTTGATCGTCTGCAGCTGAGCCAGGCCACCGCCGTTGAGCACCAGCGACAGCGCGCCCAGGAGCTCCTCGACCTCGACGTTGCGGTTGGTGCGGTCCAGGGTGATCAGCCCGCCGTCCTCGAGCTTCCCGGTGGGCGCCTCGCTGCCCGGCGCCGCGAGCTCGATGTACTTCTCCCCCAGCAGCGAGGACTGCTGGATCATCGCCACCGCGTTCGCCGGCAGGTCGACGTCCCCGTTGACCTCCACGGTGACCACGGCGGTCCAGTCGTCGGACAGCGAGATCTCCTTGACCCGGCCCACGGGGACGTCGGCGACCCGCACACCCGACTGCGGCACCAGGTCCAGCACGTCGGCGAACTGGATCTGCACGGAGTAGGACCGGTTTCCCACGTCGGCCCCGCCGGGCAGGTCGAAGGAGTAGGCGCCGCGGAACCCGCAGCCGGAGAGCAGCAGGACGGCGGCCAGCAGCGCGGCCCCGCGCCGGGTGCGGCTCACGGGGTCCCCACCGCCGGGAGGCCGACGGGCGGCCCGGTCGTGCCGCCGCCGGACGGGGAGAAGATCCCGGTCAGCAGCTCCTGGAGATCGGGAACGCCGTTGCCGTTGAGGTCGTCGAGGACGCCGTCGGCGTTGGGGTCCCCGGACAGCAGCCGGGCGCAGATCTGCTCGGTCGGCGGCAGCCCGAGGAGCTGGGCCACGTCGTTGACGTTCACCCCGCCCAGCTGCAGCCGCCCGGCCGAGCTGAGCAGCTGACAGACCACGACCTCGGCGTTGGTCGAGCCCAGCGAGTTGTCCCGGGTGTCCAGGGTGCCGGTGTCGGGGTTGTAGGCGCGGGAGACGTTGCTCAGCGCGGCCGGCGCCACGTCCAGGACCTCGGCCAGCGCGCTGCGCTGCTGCACGAGGGTCAGCGTCACGTCGGCCAGCCGGTCCACGTTGGTCGTCAGCAGCGCGGTGTTCTGCTGGACGAAGGTCGCCACCTGGCCCAGCGCGGAGGAGAGCAGTGCGATCGCCGAGGCCAGGTCCTGCCGCTCCCCGGCGAGCTGGGCGGCGACCGCGGCGAGGTTGTCGTTGAACTGGCCCACCTGGGAGTCGACGGAGGCCAGCGCGCTGGTGAAGACCTGCAGGTTGTCGACCGAGGAGAACAGGTCGTTGCGGCCCTCGGCCAGCGTCCGCACGGCCTGCGAGAAGCCGGTGAGGGTCTGGTTGAGCGCCGCGCCGTTGCCGTCGAGATTGGCCGCACCGGTGTGCAACAGGTCCTGCAGGGCGCCGTTGGCGTTGGCCCCGGTGGGACCGAGGGCGACCGAGAGGTCGTCCAGCGCGCCGTAGACGGCGTCGAGCTCGACCGGGGTGGCGGTCCGCTCCAACGGCACCTCCGCGCCGTCGCGCATCGTCGGGCCACCGCTGTACACGGGGGCGAACTGGACGTAGCGGTCCGAGACCAGGGAGGGCGCGAGGACGACGGCATCGGCCTCCGCCGGGATGTCGTAGTCCTCGTCGACGAGCATGTCGACGCGCACCCGGTCGCCCGCCGGCACCACGTCGGTCACCGTCCCGACCGCGATGCCGAGCACCCGGACGTCCGAGCCCGGGTAGAGGCCCACGGCCGCGTTGAACCAGGCGGTCACGCGCATCTGCCCGGCCGGGCGGAGCACCGCCCAGCCCAGTGCGCCGACCAGGACCACCGCGGCCAGCAGGGCCACGATGCGCTGCAGCTTGCCCGTCATCCGCCGGCTCCCGTCGTACAGGTCTGGGGACCGCCGACCGACGGGCTGCCGCCGCACAGCACCGCGCCGACGACCCCGGGGATCAGGTTGTCGACGAAGCTGTCGAACCAGCGCCCGTTGCCCAGGGTGTTGGTGAACACCCGGACGAACGGCGCCAGGTTCTGCACCGTCGCGCCCAGCTGCTGCCGGTTGCGGGACAGGATGTCGGTGACGGTGGACAGCTGGCTCAGCGCCGGGGTGAGCGCCTGGCTGTTGTCCTGCACCAGCCCGGCCAGCTGCTGGGACAGCGTCTGGGTGTTGGTGAGGATCGAATCGATCAGCTGGCGCCGCTGCTGGACCTCGGTGAGCAGGGTGTTGGAGTCGACGATCAGCTGGGTGAACTCGCCGTTGCGGTCGGCCAGCACCTGGGTCACGTCCCGGGTCGCGGACAGCAGCTGCTGCAGCTGGGCGTCCCGCGAGGCGATGGTCTGGGACAGCCGGGCCAGCCCGTCCAGTGAGGTACGGACCTCGTCCGGCGTCCCGGACAGAGTCTGCGACAGCGTCTCGAACGAGGCGGCGAGCTGGCCGGTGTCGATCTGGTCGACCGTGGTGGACAGCCCGGCGAACGCCTCGACGACGTCGTAGGGCGAGGCGGTCCGCTCGACCGGGATCCGGGCGTCGGGGTCGAGCTCCTGCTCCCCGCGCGGCACCAGGGCCATGTACTTCGCGCCCAGCACGGTCTCGATCTTGATGGCCGCCTCGCTGCGGTCGCCGACGAAGGCGTTCTTGACCCGGAACTCGACGGTGACCGCGCCGTCCTCCAGCTGGAGGCCCTCGACCTTGCCGACCTTCACCCCGGCGATCCGCACCGGGTCGTCGGGCTTGAGGCCCGCGGCCTCGGAGAACTGCGCGCGGTAGACCGTGCCGCCGCCGATGATCGGCAGCGATGCGGTGTTGAACGCCAACAGCACGAGCACGACGATCACGCCGAGGCTGATCCCGCCGATGACCGCGGGGTTGCGGTCCCGGAACGGCTTGGACTCCCGGGTCATCAGCTGCACCCCTGAGCACCGCTGGCGGCGCCGAACGACGGCACGTTGGCGCCGGCCGCCTGCCCCGGCAGGACGACGTAGCCGCCGGCCGAGCACAGGTAGAAGTTGAACCAGCTGCCGTTCACGGCGGTCCGGGTGATCAGGTCGATCTTGGTCGGGGCCAGCTGCAGGAAGCCCTGCAGGACGTCCCCGGTGTCCGCCAGGTTGGTCGAGAGGTCACCGAGGGACTGGATGTCGGCCGCCAGCGGGGGCCGCGCCTGCTCCAGCAGTCCGGTGGTCGCCACCGCGAGGCCGTCGATGGTCTGCAGCGAGTCGAAGATCGCGTCCCGGTCGGCCGACAGTCCGCTGACGAACTCCTGTAGCGAGACGACCAGGGCCGACAGCTGCTGGTCGCGGGCGGCGACCGTGCCGACGACGGTGTTGAGGTTGTCGATCACACTGCCGATGACGGCGTCCTTGTCGGCCAGCGACGAGGTGAGCGACGCGACGTGGCCCAGCAGGCTCTCCACGGTGCCGCCCTCGCCCTGGAAGACCTGGATCAGCTCGTAGGACAGCCGGTTCACGTCGTCCGGCGAGAGCGCCTGGAACAGCGGCCGGAAGCCCCCGAACAGCGTGGTGAGGTCCAGTGCCGGCTTGGTCTGGGCCAGCGGGATGACGTCGTCGACCGCCAGGGTGCGACCGCCGGACCCGTCGCCCTCGGTGAGGGCGACGTAGCGCTGGCCCACCAGGTTGCGGTAGCGGATCGTCGCCTGCACCGCGGCCGGCAGGCGGACGTCGGAGGCGACCTCCAGACCCACCTCGGCGACCGTGTCCGAGCCCTGCCGGGCCAGGCCGATGTCGGTCACCTGCCCGACCCGGACGCCGGCAATCCGCACCTCGTCACCGGTCACCAGGCCGGCGACGTCGCTGAACTGCGCCCGGTAGGCGACCTGGTCCCCGTACCCGGCGTTGGTGATCGTGGCGATCAGCACGTAGCTGGCCATGATCGTCACCAGCGCGAAGACGATCAGCTTGACGATCGGTGCCGCGAGTCCTCTCACGGGATCACCACCTGGGTCCCGCGCAGCAGGGGCGCCAGGGTCGACGCCGACAGGTCCGAGACGTCCGAGGGGTCGATGCCGGTCTGGTAGCCCAGGATGCTGCGGACGAAGTCCAGCTCCGCCGACGACCCGGCCAGCCCGCCGCTGGTGCCGCCGTCGTTGAGCGCCACCGGCAGCGAGTTGCCGAGGGAGCCGGTCGACGTCGGCTGCGCGGACCCCGGCGAGGTGGTCCTGGCGCCCAGGCAGCGCGGCCCGTTCAGCGGGTCCTCGGGTGAGTCGATGCCGTCGGCCGGCGGGTCCGGGCAGTAGTAGACGCCGGCCTTCGTGGCGGCGATGAGCCCGTCGATGTCGTCGAGCCCGGCGCAGGAGGGGCCGCGGTTGTCGATGTAGGCCGGCTGGTCGCCGGGCGCGTAGGGGTTCCGCGGCGGGAACTGGACGGTGATGTTCAGGTTCAGCGCCGGGTCGCCGTCCCCACCGAACGCCTCGGTGATCATCGGGTTGAACCGGGACAGCCCGTTGAGCAGGCACGGGTACTCCGGGGAGTACTTGGCGAACAGGCCGAGGACCGGCCGGGAGCTGGCGGCCAGGGAGATCAGCGACTGCTCGTTCCGGGTGAGGAAGTCGGTGGCCGTGGTCGACGAGGCGTCCACGACGGTGAAGGTGCGACGCAGCTGCTCGGACTGGTCGACCAGGGTGCTGCTGGTGACCGACAGGTTGTCCAGCACCCCGAGCAGGTCGGCGGCGGCCGAGTCGTAGGTGTCAGCGACGTCGGCGATCCGGGAGATGTCGGTCTGCAGCTGCGGCAGCACGGTGTTCACCTGGCCGACGTAGGAGCCCAGCGTGGCCAGGTTCTCCCCCAGCCGGTTCCCGCGCCCGCGCAGCGCGTCGGCGACGGCGCCCAGGGTGTAGCTGAGGTCCTGCGGCGAGACCGCCTGCAGCAGCGGCAGCAGGTCGTCGACGACCTTCTGCAGCTCGATCGCGTTCTCGCTGCGGTCCTGTCCGATGACGTCGCCCTCGGCCAGCGTCGCGCCGCCGGGGTTCGTCGGCGGCACCAGCGAGACGAACCGCTCCCCGAACAGCGTCTTGGGCAGCAGCCGGGCGCTCACGTCGGCCGGGATGTCGGCCAGGTGATCCGGGTCGATGGCCAGCTCGATCGTCGCGCCGTCGGCATCCGTGGAGACCGACCGCACCTCACCGACCAGCACGCCGCGGATCTTCACGTCGCTGGCCTCCTGCAGCTGGTTGCCGATGGTGTCGGTCTGCAGCGTCACGCTCACCGCGCCGCTGAACGCCTTCTGGTACTGCGCCACGGCCAGGCCCAGCAGCAGCGCCAGGACGACGAGGAACGCCAGCCCCTGCAGCCTGCGGCGCACGACGGCGCCCTTCCCCGCCCGCGTCATCCGGCGATCCGCACCGTCGTCGTCGAGCCCCAGATCGCCAGCGACAGGAACAGGTCGATGACGTTCACCGCGACGATCGAGAAGCGGACGGCGCGGCCCACGGCCAGCCCGACCCCGGCGGGACCGCCGGCGGCGCGGTAGCCGTAGTAGCAGTGGGTCAGGATGATCACCACGGCGAAGACCAGCACCTTGAGGAACGACCACAACACGTCCTGCGGCGGCAGGAACAGGTTGAAGTAGTGGTCGTAGGTGCCCGTCGACTGCCCGTAGAGCTGGGTGCTGATGAAGCGCGTGGCGAAGTAGCTGGTGAGCAGCCCGATCACGTAGAGCGGGATGACCGCGATGAAGCCGGCGACGATCCGGGTGGTCACCAGGAACGGCAGCGAGGGGACGCCCATGACCTCGAGGGCGTCGATCTCCTCGTTGATCCGCATCGCGCCGATCTGGGCGGTGAAGCCGCAGCCCACCGTCGCCGACAGCGCCAGCCCGGCCACCAGCGGCGCGATCTCGCGGGTGTTGAAGTACGCCGAGAGGAAGCCGGTGAACGCCGAGGTGCCCAGCTGGTCCAGCGCCGCGTAGCCCTGCAGCCCGACCTCGGTGCCGGTGAAGAAGGACAGGAAGGCGATGACCCCGACGGTGCCGCCGATGACCGCCAGCGCCCCGGTGCCGAAGGTGACCTCCGCCAGCAGCCGCATGGTCTCGCGCTTGTAGCGGCGCAGCGTCCGCGGCGTCCAGGCCAGCGCCCGGCCGTAGAAGCCGAGCTGGTCGCCGAGGTCGTCCAGCGTCGACAGCGGCTTGCGGTAGAGCGTCCGCACGATCCGCCGGGTGCGCACCTTGACCCGGTCGACGGGTGAGAGGAGGGCCATCACTGGCCCTTCGGCGGGACGAGCTGGAAGTAGATCGCGGTGATCACGAAGTTCACCGCGAACAGCAGCAGGAACGTGATGACGACGGACTG
>JAOPVN010000543.1 GCA_025966175.1 Modestobacter sp.
GACCGCGGGGAGGTCGGCCGCCCGGGGACGGCCGACCCCCCTGCGCGCTCCGTGGTCCGCTGCCCAGCGGGGACGGCGGGGGTGGCCGCCTGTGGAGGGTGCTGGGACATCCGGTGCCTCTCGTTTCCTGCTGGGACTGTCAGCGCACCTCGGACGGGACCGTGCCGGCCGCCGTCGAGGTCACTTGTAGCCCGCCTGGGACAGCAGCCGGTCCACCTCGGTGGCCGCGTCCTTCAGCGCCTGGTCCGGGGACTTGGCGCCCGACGCCGCCTCGTTGACCGCGACCGCGATCGCGTGACTGATCTCGGTGTAGTTGCTCAGCCGCGCACGGCCCACGCCCTCGGCCAGTGACTGGCCGAGCACCCGGTAGAAGTCGGCCTCCGCCGGGTCTGCGGTCTGGCTCTCGACCTGGTCGTAGACGGAGGTCCGGCTGGGGTGCAGCTGGTCAGCCGTCATCGCCAGCTGCTGGTCGGACGCCGTCAGCCAGGTGATGGCCCGGTAGGCCCACGCCTTGTTGGCGGAGTTCGGGTTGACGCTGAGCATCCAGGTGCCGAAGTGCGGGCCGGTGGAGACGCCCTTCGGGACCGGCGCGTACCCGATGGTGCCGTTGACCCCGGAGTCCAGCGCCAGCGCGTGGTAGTTCTGCGTCATGGCCGTCAGCCCGCTGTCGAAGGAGGAGGCGGCCTCGTCCCACGACGCCGCCGTGCTGCCCGGGGGCACGACGCCGGCGGCGATGAGGCCGCGGTAGTAGGTCAGCGCCTGCACGCCCTCGGGGGAGTTGAAGTCCAGGCCGAGGTCGTCGCCGATCAGCGCGCCGTTGCCGCCCTGGGCGGCGAGGAGGCTCTTGAAGTCATCGGTCGCCCAGTCGCCGACGCCGGCCATCACGGTCGTACCGAAGAGGTTCTTGTCGGGCTGGGTGAAGAACTCCGACACCTGCTGGTAGTCCTCCAGCGTGGTGGGGACGGCGAGCGGCTTGCCGTACTTGGCCTGGTACGCCGCCTGCTGCGCCGGGTCGTCGAACAGGTCCTTCCGGTAGGCCATCACCAGCGCGTTGGCCTGCAGCGGCAGCCCGTAGACGTCGAAGCCCGCGCCGGTGATCGCGCCCAGGTCCGGCGCCGCGGTGACGTCGGCGAAGTGCTTCACCGGGTCGCTCTTGTCGTACACGGCGGTGTCGTAGAAGACCTTCGGGATGAAGTCCCCGACGTCGGTCTTCGCCATGTCGTTGAGCTTGGGGTCGTCCAGGTAGCCGCTCAGCGGCTCCAGCTTCCCGACCAGCGCGGGCGCCCACGGGGTGTCGACGATGACGATGTCGTAGAACGAGCTCGAGGAGGCGAACTCGGAGAACACCTTCTGCTGCAGCGCGTCGTAGGGCTGGGTGTCGATGGTCAGGTCGATGCCGAACTTGTCCTTGAACTGCGGGACGAGCGCCTGGACCGCAGCCGCGTCCGCCTCGGCGGTGGCGTACAGCATGTGCAGCTCCTTGGGCTTCGCCGCATCGGCGTTGGCACCCCCCGAGCCCCCACTGGTACCGGGGGTGCAGGCGCTCATGCCCCCCACGACGGTGATCGCGGCCGCGACCGCGACGGCACGCGACCAGCGCTTGCGTATGGCCATCTCGTATCTCCTTGGTGAGGGGGTGCCGGGGCCTGGTCAGGCCACGATCAGCGAGCGGAGGGTGCGGTGCGGTGCGGGCTCGCGGGCCAGGTGGTCGGGTGCGGCGGCCGCCACCCGGCGGGGCCGCGCCTCACAGCGGGACCTCCACCCAGGCGCGGCTGCGGGCGGAGGTGAGGACGGCGTCGGTGAGGATGCTGGCGCGCAGGCCGTCGCCGAAGGACGGGAGCCCGGGAGGCACCTCGCCGGCGATCGCCGCATAGGCGTCGGCGACGAAGGCGTTGAAGCAGTCCTGGTAGCCCTGCGGGTGACCGGGCGGCAGTACGGCGTACCGGCGGGCCCCCGCAGCCGTCTGCTCCGAGCCCCGGCCGACCAGCGAGACCTCGTTCCGGCGGCCGATCCACAGCGCCTCCGGCCGCTCCTGGTCGAACGCCATCGAGGTGAGCGCCCCGTCGACCGACAGCCACAGCCGGTTCTTCCGCCCCGGCGACACCTGGCTGACGACCAGCGAGCCGAGCGCTCCCTGGTCGGTCTCGAACAGCAGGGTCGCGGCATCCTCGGTGCCGACGGAGTAGCGGCCGTCCAGCGTGACCCGTTCGGGATGCGCCGTCAGCAGCCGGGCCGTCAGCGCGACGATCCGGTGCCCCGTGACGAACTCGGCGAGGTCGCACCAGTGCACCCCGATGTCGGCGAAGGCGCGGGACGCGCCACCGAGACCGGGGTGGACACGCCAGTTGTCGTCCGTCGTGGCCGACAGCCAGTCCTGCAGGTACGAGCCGTGGACGAGCCGGACGGCGCCGGTCTCCCCCGACCGCACGCGCGCCCGCGCGTCCCGGACCGTGGGGTAGTAGCGGTAGACGAACGGCACCGCGGCCACCACGCCGGCTGCGGCCGCGGCAGCGGTGAGCTGCTCGGCATCGGCCCGGGTCGTGGCGAGCGGCTTCTCGCAGATCACGTGCTTGCCGGCCTCGAGGGCGGCCAGGGCCAGCGGCGCGTGCAGGTTGTTCGGTGTGCAGATGTGCACGACGTCGATGTCCTCGCTGCGCACCAGGTCCATGGCGGTGGCCGCCGGGCGCTCCGCCCCGAGCCGGGCCGCGGACGCGGCCGAACGCTCCGGAGTGCTGCCGGCGACGGCGGTGAGCGCGGCGCCGGACGCCCGCACGGCCCGCGCGTGGACCTCCCCCATGAACCCGGCACCGATCACGCCCACACGCAGCTCGCGCACACAGGGGGCGGACCGGGGCACGGCGGTCCTCGCAGCACCGTCGAGGACCGCACCGCCGCCTATGGCGTTCATCACACAGCGATGCTTGTGCCTGTCGCATGCAGAAGTCAACACCCCGCAGACATCAGTTTGCACAGATCTCGCATTAGTTCAGCCGGACGGAAGCCGGCGACCCGCCTGCAGGGCCGACGCGCGTGCGCGTCAACCGATGGTTGACGAGACCGCGATCGTCAACGTAGCGTTGACGGCATGCCCGATCCGGTGCAGCTGCCCCCCACCGTGCGTCTCGACGACCTGATCTCCGCCATCCAGAAGGCCCACGACGAACCGCTGGAACAGCTCACCGACGCGGTGCTCGCCGCCGACCACCTCGGCGAGATCTCCGACCACCTGATCGGCCACTTCGTCGACCAGGCCCGCCGGTCCGGCGCCTCCTGGACCGACATCGGCCGGAGCATGGGCGTGACCAAGCAGGCCGCGCAGCAGCGCTTCGTGCCCCGAGAACTGCCGCTGGACCCCCAGCAGGGGTTCAGCCGGTTCACCCCCCGCGCGCGCAACGTCGTGACCGCCGCGCAGGAGGAGGCCCGGTCTGCGGGGAACACCGAGATCACCTCCGGCCACCTGGTGCTGGGCCTCCTCACCGAGCCCGAGGGGCTCGCCGCGAAGGCGCTCCTCGCACAGGGCGTCTCCCTCGACGCCGTCCGGCACGCCGCGACCGCCACGCTGCCCCCGGCCGCCGGGGACGTCCCGGCGCTCATCCCCTTCGACGCCGGGGCGAAGAAGACGCTCGAGCTCACCTTCCGCGAGGCGCTGCGGCTGGGCCACACCTACATCGGCACCGAGCACCTGCTGCTCGCGTGCTGGAACTCGAGAACGGACGAGGCGTGCTCACCGGCCTCGGCATCGACAAGGCGCGGGCCGAGCAGGACCTCACCGCAGCCCTCGCCGCCATCACCGGCGAGGGCTGAGCGCGACCCGCGGACGCACACGTGACCGCACCGGAGGTCAGCCCCGTCCGGTCACGGTGAGCACGAGCCGGGCGTCGTCCCCCAGGACCGGCCGGGCGATCTCCGGGATCCGTACCCACCCGCGCCACACCCGGAGGTGCGTCGTCGTCCGGCATCGGGTCGCCCTCGGGCTCCCAGCTGCCGATCGCGCCGGGGATCGTGGAGTTCCAGGTCGCCCACGCCCGCGGGTACCGCGTCCGGCCGGCCGGTTCGAGTGCGCGACCAGGTGCCCCCGCTCCGCACCGGTCGTGGCCTTCACCAGCTTCACCAGCTCGAACAGGTCCTCGGCGGCCTCCTCGAGGGTGAACTCCTCCGGCCGCTGCCCGAAGGTGGAGGCGGCCTGGTCGTAGAACCGGTGGGGACGCAGCAGCGGATGGCTCAGCCACTCGCCATCGTCCGGTCGACCAGGGCGCCGACCACCGGGGACAGCCACCGGGCGTACTCGAGGGTGATGTGGTTGTCGTCGCGGTAGACCAGCTGGTTCCCGACGACGACGGGGCACCGGTCCGAGGTGCAGAACAGCCCGGAGACGTCGGCGTACCGGCCACCGCCGGCGGATGCGGCCGCTGCCTCCGCCGCGATGCCCGCGTCGTCCAGGGCCGCGGCCCGCGCCAGCCCGCAGGCCCCAGCCGAGTCCAGGTGCCCGGACAGGCAGGTGGGGACGTTCATCTGCGGGTACGGGGCCGGGCCCATGACCAGCACGGTGGCCCCGGTGGCCCGCAGGTCGGCCACCGTGCGGGTCAGCGCGTCCAGCCACTGCTGGCTGTAGACCGTGAACCCGAAGTCCGGGGTGTAGTGGTGCGCGGTGCCCAGCACGACCAGCGCCGGGTGCTCGGCCCGCAGCCGGCCCATGATCTGGCCCCGCCACTGCTCGCACTCGGTGTACTCGCGCCCCAGGTACGGACTGCTGATCGGCAGGTCCAGCAGCGGGCAGGTCACCTTGGCCATCGTCTCCAGCCGCCATCCGCGCTGGGTGGCGACCTCCTCCATCGCCGGCTGCCACATCGCGGCGTGCGAGTCTCCGACCAGCGCGACCGTCGTCGGCGAGCTCTCGACCGACGAGGCGCACTGGTCCTGGCCGACGTAGCGCCAGCTGCGTACGCAGCCGTTGACGAACACGTCCGGCTTGTCGGTGGCGGCGTCGGCCAGCGACGGGGTCAGGTCGACCGGCACCTGCCCGCGGGTCACGGATGCTGCGACGGCGGACTGCACCTGGGCGGTCAGGTCCTGCACGAGCGCGTCCGCGGGGTCGACGGTGGGTGCGGCAGGCGGCTCGGCCGGGGTCGCGGC
>JAOPVN010000043.1 GCA_025966175.1 Modestobacter sp.
CCAGCCCGGTCAGCGACGACAGCTCGGCCAGCGCCGCGTCGGGCTCGACGACCTTGATCGTGTGCATGCCCAGTGCCCGGGCGGGCTTGAGGTTGATCCCGAGGTCGTCGAGGTACGCGCAGTCGCCCGCGGCGATCTCCCGGCCGGCCGCCTCGGACAGCCGACGCAGCGCGAGGTCGTAGATGGCCGGCTCGGGCTTGCGCACGCCCTCGACGGAGGACTCCACGACCGCGTCGAAGAGCCCGAGCAGCTCCCCCACCCGCCCGGTCCGCTCCATCGGCGCGACGTTGTTCGACAGCAGGGCCAGCGGCAGGCCGGCGTCCTTGAGCCGCTGGACGGCCGCGACCATCGCCGGGCGCAGGTCGCCGTGCAGCGCGGCGAGCACCCGCGCCGCGTCCACCGTGAAGCCGGCCGCGGCGGCCTCGGCCTCGAACGCCGTGCGGAACCCGGCCTCGTCCAGCTCGCGTCGCTCGTAGCGGGCCCACGCGTTGGTGTCCGGGTCGGTGCTGTTGAGCCGCCGCACCAGCCCGTCGGGCAGCGATGCCTCCGCCTCGTAGGCGGCGAAGGCGGTCATCGGGCTCTCGGTGAGCACACCCCCGAGGTCGAAGACGACCGCGGTCACCGTGCCCATGGGGTCGCCTCCGCGACCAGCCTGCCGGCGACGCTCATGGGTGGGCCACCGCGACCAGGTCCGCGGCGAAGCCGAGCCGCTCGGCGATGCGGAGGACCATCTCGTCGGCCCACAGGTCATCGGCGTCCAGCAGCCGCCTGAGCTCCTCGGCCGGCAGCCCGGCGTCGGAGAAGACGTCGAGGTCCCCGCCCGGCCAGCCCTGCTCGTCGTCGTCGAAGGCGTCGTCGATGGTCGTCCCGGTCTCCACCGCGATCCCGTAGCGCTCCACCACCTCGGCGGCGAGCACCCACTCCTGGAACGTGGCGTCGGAGATCAGCGCCCGCACCATGCCCCCGGGTCCGTGCCGCAGCACGACGAAGTACAGCCGACTGTCCACCACCACCACGAAGGGGCCCGGCCAGCCCCCGGCCCCGGGTTCCCCGAGCGCACGCTCCAGCACGGGCAGTTCGTCGTCGGCGTCGGCGGCCAGCAGCTCGCACTGCCAGCGCCCGTCAGTGCGGCTGACTCGCACGGCGAAGCTCTGCCGTAGCGCGTTGCCGTCGTCCGGCGGAGGCGTCATAGCCTCTGATCATGGCCGACGCCCCGGACGACGACAGCACGCCCGTCGACCCGGCCCTCTTCCGGGCCCTGGCCGCCGATCCGCTCGCCGCCCACCTGGGCATCGAGCTGGAGGAGGTCCGGCCCGGTTATGCCCGCGCGACGATGACCGTCGGCCCGCGGCTGCTCAACGCCGTGGGCACCGCGCACGGCGGCGCCACCATGGCGCTGCTGGACGTCGTGCACGGCGCAGTGAGCAACAGCCACGGCACGGTGGCGGTCGCCCAGGACGTGCACACCGAGTTCCTCTCCGCCGGCCGCCCCGGCGACCGGCTGGTCGCCGAGGGCGTCGAGGTGCACCGCACCAGCCGGACGGCGGTCTACCGGATCGACGCCACGACCACCGACGGACGGCGGGTGGCCACTGCGCTGGCCCGGGTGTTCCGGCTCGGCACGGCGTGGGAGACCCCGGCATGAGCAGTACCTTCCCGGTGCCGACGATGCCCGCGCCACCGGTGTCCGTGGTGGGGCTCGGCCAGCTGGGCGGATCGCTGGCCGCCGCGCTCGCCGCGGCCGGGCGCGCGGTGTCGGGCTGGGACGTCGACCCGGCGGCCCGTGCCACGGCCGAGGCACACGGCGTGCAGGTCACCCAGGAGCTCACCGGCGTCGTCGTGCTCGCCGTCCCGCTGGCGGAAATGGCCACGGCGCTCGACGGGCTGCGGGTGGACCCCGGGGCCACGGTCACCGACCTCGGCTCGGTCAAGGTGCCGGTCCTCGCCGAGCTCGGTCCCCCGCTGGGCGACCGCTTCGTCGGCGGGCACCCGATGTGCGGGACGGAACGGTCCGGCCACACCGCCGTCGACCCCGAGCTGTTCGCCGGCGCGCGCTGGGCGCTGTGCCTGGAGCCCGACACCGACCTGCGGCGGTGGCTGCGGGTCGCCGAGATCGCCCTCGCCGTCGGCGCGGAGGTGGTGCCGGTGACCGCGACCGAGCACGACGATGCGGTCGCCGCGATCAGCGCGGTCCCGCACCTGGTGGCCGCCGCCCTGGCCGCCGCCGCCGGACAGGCCGGCCCACTGGCACTGTCCCTGGCGGCCGGTAGCTTTCGCGACGGCACCCGGGTGATCGCCAGCGACCCGGCGTTCGTCACCGCGCTCGTGGCGGGCAACGCCGGCCCGACGACCGCGGCGCTGGACCGTGTGCGGGCGCAGCTGGCCCGGCCGTGGGCCGAGCTGGTCGCCGACGGGCACGCGGTCCGGGCCGCGACGCCGGGACGTCGTCCCGTGCGCGTGCCGCTGGACCGGTCGGCACTGCTGTCCCTGGGCCGCTCCGGCGGCGCGGTGACCCGGCGGCTCGCCGCCTTCGTCGAGGGCTGGATCCCCGACACCGCCTAGCCGCAGGTCAGGCCCCCGGTCAGACGTCGGAGGCGACCAGTCGCGCCAGCGCCGGACCCGCGTCGAGCAGCGCCGTCCGGTCCTCCGGGGAGAGCCGGCGCAGCCGGGCGGCCAGCTGGTCGGCGCGGTGCGAGCGCAGGCCGCTGACCAGCTCATGGCCGGCGTCGGTCGCGGTCAGCAGGCTCGCCCGCGCGTCGTCCGGGTCGGTGGTGCGGACGACGTACCCGTGGTCGACCAGCCCCGCCACCACCCGGCTCAGCGTGGCCGGGGCGATCCGCTCCCGGGCGGCCAGGTCACCCAGTCGCAGCGGCCCCCCGCGGACCACCTCGGCCAGCGCGGAGACGCCGCTCGCCCCGATCGGCGCCGACTCCCCGAGCCCGAGCCGGGCCAGCCACCGGCGCACCCGGGTCAGGGAGACCAGGAGCTCGGCCACCTCCTCCGCGCTCGCCCCGGGGACTGACAAGGTCACCGGTGCGCTCATGCCGTCGCCTCGTCGTCGTGGACGAACTTCTGGCCGCGGGACAGCGAGGCCAGCGCCGCGATCACGGACATGACCGCAGCAGCGCCGAACACCACGGCCAGACCGTGGTGGAAGGCCCCGGCGATCAGGCTGGGGAAGAAGTGCCCGCCGGTCAGCGTGGCCGCCTGGCCGGCGCTGACCTGGCTCAGCGCACCGGTCGGGCCGAGCAACTGCTCGACCGGGTTGAAGCCGAGGAAGGCGGCGAACAGGCTGCTCACCGGCGGCAACTGGGAGATCTGCCCGGCGATCCCGGCACTGACCCCCTGCGCCTGCAGCCCGCTGTCCAGGGCGCCCGGCAACGTGCCGGACAGGCCCAGGACCATGAGCGAGAAGAAGATGCCGATCGACAGCGACGTCCCGGCGTTGAAGAACGTGGCCCGCATGCCCGAGGCGACGCCGCGCTGGCCGGCCGGAACGCTGCTCATGATCGCCGCGGTGTTCGGCGCGGCGAACAGACCCGAGCCCACCCCGTTGAGGGCGATCAGCAGCGCGAACAACCAGTAGGGGAAGTCGACCGGCAGGAAGAGCAGGCCGAGGAAGGTGGCCGCGGTCAGCAGCAGGCCGCCGGTGGCGAAGGCACGCGCACCGAACCGGTCGGACAGGGCCCCGGACGCCGGGCCCGCGATCAGGAACCCGACCGTCAGCGGGAGCATGTAGATCGCCGACCACAGCGGGGTGCTCTCGAAGCTGTAGCCGTGCAGCGGCAGCCAGATGCCCTGCAGCCAGATGATCAGCATGAACTGCAGCCCGCCCCGGCTGATCGAGGCGAGCAGCCCGGCCAGGTTGCCGGCCGCGAACGCCCGGATCCGGAACAGCGAGAGGTTGAACATCGGCTCGGCGACCGTGGCCTCGATGACGCAGAAGAGCACCAGCAGCACCACCCCGCCGATCAGGCCGGCCAGCACCCAGGGGTTGAGCCAGCCGGTGGTGTGCGAGCCGTAGGGCTGGATGCCGTAGGTGATCGCGGCCAGCAGCACCGACAGGCCGACGGCGAAGGTGACGTTGCCGGGGACGTCGAGCCGACCGGCCCGCTTGCTGCCCAGCTCGTGCAGCGACTTGTAGCTCCACACCGTGCCGATGACCCCGAAGGGGACGCTCACCCAGAAGATGGCGCGCCAGTCGATCTCGGACAGGACGCCGCCGATGAGCAGGCCGAGGAAGCCGCCGGCCAGCGCCGCGACCTGGTTGATGCCCAGCGCCAGACCGCGCTGGTGGCTGGGGAAGGCGTCGGTGAGGATCGCCGCGGAGTTGGCGAACAGCATCGCGGCCCCGATGCCCTGGACGATCCGCCAGCCGATGAGCCACAGCGCCCCACCACCGGCGTCGAGCGGGTCGAACCCGAGCGCGAGCGAGCCGACGGAGAAGACGACGAAGCCCAGGCTGTAGATCCGGACCCGGCCGTACATGTCGCCCAGCCGGCCGAACGTGACCACCAGCACCGCGGTCACCAGCAGGAAGCCCATGATCATCCAGAGCAGGTAGCTGACGTTGCCCTGCGCGAGCGGGTTGAGCCCGATCCCGCGGAAGATCGCCGGGAGGCTGATCAGCACGATCGAGCTGTTGATCGTCGCCATCAGTGTGCCCAGCGTGGTGTTGGACAGCGCGACCCACTTGTACCGGGGGTGGTCCTTGTCGTAGCGGAAGCGTCCGGCGGTCGCCCGCTCTGTCGTCGTCTCCACTGTCATGTGACGCCTACCCTGGGAAGAAAGTTGGTTGATGCGAACCAACTGTATGTCCGACCGGACGACAGGCGTGAAGGCGGCCGACTCCGGGCAAGCTGATCACCATGGACGACAAGGACATCCGCAGCCAGATCCACGCACTGGTCGAGGAAGAGCGCGAGCTCCGCAACACGACCGGGCACACCGCCGAACAGCGTGCCCGGATCGCCCAGCTCGAGCAGGACCTCGACCAGCTGTGGGACCTGCTGCGCCAGCGGGACGCCAAGCGGCAGTACGGCGAGAACCCCGATGAGGCGCACCCGCGCCCCGAGCCGCAGGTCGAGAACTACCTGCAGTAGTGGAAGGACCCCGTCCTCCTCAGCCTTGGGACGGGGCCTTACCGGCCCCCAGCAACGCGAGCTGCCACAGCAGCCGCGAGCGGGGGTCGGCCACCGAGCGGCCGGTGACCTGCTCGATCCGGCGCAGCCGGTGCATCACCGTGTTCCGGTGGCAGTAGAGGCCCTCCGCGGCCCGGGTGGGCGAACCGTCGGCATCCAGGAACGCGGTCAGGGTGTCCAGCAGCACGTCCTGCTCGTCCGCCGGCAGGTCCAGCAGCCGGCCCAGGGACTGGTCCACCAGCCGCCGGGTGATCTCCGGCGAACTGCTCAGCAGCGCCTCGGGCAGCCGGTCGTCGATGCTCACCACCCGCGGCTGACCGGGGGGCAGGGTCCGGGCGGCGGTGTCGGCCAGCCGCCACGCCGAGCCGACCGACGCCGCACCCTCGACCACCGCCGACAGCCCGACCGGGCCCTCCGCCAGCTCCCCGAGCCAGCCGAGCACGTCGGCGACGCGTCGGGTGCCCACCGCCAGGACGCCCACCTGGGCACCGCTGCGCCAGCCCCACACCGAGCGCACCCCCCGCTTCAGCAGCCGGGCCCCGGGGTCCTCCAGCGTCGGGGCGCCGGAGTCGTCCGGTGGCGCCACCGCACACACCAGCCGCCCGTCCAGCGGCAGGGCGAGCAGCTCCGACGCCGTCCGCACGAACACCGGGTCACCACCCCGACCGCCGAGCAGACCGTCGAGGACCTGCTGCCGCGCCTGGTCGTCGATCCCGGCCAGCCGCCGCTCCTCCGTCCGGTAGGCCTCGGCCAGCGCGGCGCACTGCACGTCGTTGACGTGCCAGACCGAGCCGGCGACCTCGAGCAGGACGTCGCTGTCCCCCGGCGCCTCGGCCCCACGTGCCGCCGCCCGCAACGCCTCCCAGGTGACCTGGCCGCCCAGCCGGTAGGCACGCAGCACCGTCTCCAGGGGGACGCCCTGCGCAGCCCGCCGCCGACCCACCTCCCGGGCCGCGATCAGCGCCGCGCGGCCACCGTCGTCGGCGTGGCCCATCAGCGTGCGCACCCCGCGTTCGAGGTTCTCCCGGGTCGACGTGAACAGCTCGGCCAGCACGGCCGGCCCCTGTTCGGCGTAGGCGCCCTCGCTGCGCTCGAGGATGCTGATCATCCGCGCGCTCATGTCGTCCAGCTGGTCCAGCAGGGGCGGGGCGAGCTGGGCAAGCCGGGCGGAGACCTCCGGTCGAAACGGTTGCACCGGTCCTCCTTTGTGACACACCGCACAGTGCACAGTCAATCTGAGTGATCGCTGTGCTCTCCGCCCATTGTGACGGCACTCACCGCCCCGCACTCTCGATGGGCCGGAGACATCCGACACTCGTTCGTCGCGCCATGCCCGGCGGACGGGGATCCCGAGGCAGAGGAGCCGTGGGCCCGTTGGCGCAGCCGAACCCGACTGCAGGCAGCACCGCGACCGATCGCACCGCGGCCGCGCCCACGACAACACCCCCGTCGTCGCGACTGGAGATGACCGACGTCTCGGTCGCCTTCGGCGGGGTCACCGCCCTCTCCGAGGTCTCCCTCGTGGTCGAGCCCGGGCAGGTGCACGGGCTGATCGGCCCGAACGGCGCCGGCAAGACGACGCTGTTCAACGTCGCCTGCGGCATCGTGCGCGCCGACTCGGGCAGCATCACCTGGCGGGACCGCCAGCTGCGCCGACTGCGCCCGGACCAGCTGGCCCGGCTCGGCATCGCCCGCACCCTGCAGGGCGTCGGCCTGTTCGCCGGCCTGACCGTGCTGGAGAACGTGATGATCGGGGCGCACCGGCATGCCCGGGCCGGCTTCGCCTCCGCCCTGTTCGCCCTCCCGCGCAGTGACAAGGACGAGCGGGAGCTGCGTACCCGCGCCACCGCCGCCCTGGCCGACCTGGGCGCCGAGCACTACGCCGACCGCTATCCCGGCAGCCTCCCCTACCCGGTGCAGAAGCGGGTCGCGCTGGCCCGGGCGCTGGTCTCCTCGCCGGACCTGCTGCTGCTCGACGAACCGGCCAGCGGTCTGGCCGAGGACGAGATGCGCGAGCTCGGCGAGCTGATCCGCACGCTGTCCGGGCGGATGAGCGTGCTGCTGGTCGAGCACCACATGGACCTGGTGATGAGCGTCTGCGACCGGGTGACGGTGCTGGACTCCGGCCGGCTGATCGCCTCGGGCACCACCGAGGAGGTCCAGGCCGACCCGGCGGTCACCGCCGCCTACCTCGGCGAGGACGTCGACGTGGCGCACGACGCCGCCGAACTGCACTCCGGCGACCACTCCGAGCGGGCGCACCGTGCCTGACACCGCCGTCGCCGGCACCCCCGGCACCACCCGGACCCACGGCGCGACGCTCGAGGTCCGGGACCTGACGACGTCCTACGGCCCGGTGCGGGCGCTCGACGCGGTCTCGCTGACCGCCGAGCCGGGGCGGATCACCGCCGTCCTGGGCGCCAACGGGGCCGGCAAGACCTCGCTGCTGCGCACCGTCAGCGGGCTGGTCCGCAGCACCTCGGGCACCGTCCTGCTCGACGGCGAGGACATCACGAAGAGCCCCGTCGAGTCGATGGTCACCCGCGGCATGGCCCACGTCCCCGAGGGCCGGGGCGTCATCGCCGAGCTGACCGTCGAGGAGAACCTGCGGGTGGGTGCGCTCTTCCGCGGCAAGGTCGGCCGCGAGGAGTACGACCGCGTCTACGACCTGTTCCCGCGGCTGGTGGAGCGGCGGGACAACCCGGCGCACACCCTCTCCGGCGGCGAGCGGCAGATGCTGGTGATCGGCCGGGCGCTGCTGGCCCGGCCCCGGATCCTGCTGCTGGACGAGCCCTCCCTGGGCCTCGCACCGCGCATCGTCGCGCAGATCTTCGGCCTGCTGCGGCAGCTGGTCGACGCCGAGGGCCTCTCGGTGCTGCTGGTCGAGCAGAACGCCCGCAGCGCGCTGTCGGTCGCCGACGTCGGGATCGTCCTCAACCTGGGCCGGATCGTCGCCACCGACGACGCCCGGACGCTCATGGCCGACGAGGACCTCCGGCACGCCTACCTGGGCTTCTGAGCCCCGCTCGCCCAGCCGTACTCCGCCGCACCACCAGGAAGGCACCGCCCGTGCAGCAGTTCATCGACACCACCCTCTCGGGGCTGGCCCAGGGCATGGTCTTCGCGGCCTTCGCCCTGGCGCTGGTGCTGATCTGGCGGTCCACCCGGATCGTCAACTTCGCGCAGGGCTCGATGGCGATGGCCACCACGTTCGTCGCCCTGGCCCTCGTCCACGCCGGCTGGAACTACTGGCTGGCCTTCGTGGTGGCCCTGGTCAGCGGGTTCGTGCTCGGCGCCGTGGTCGAGCGGGTGATCATCCGGCGGGTCGAGGGTGGCCCGGAGCTCAACGCGGTGATCGTGACCCTCGGGCTCTTCGTCGCGATCCAGGCGGCGGTGGCGATCATCGCCGGCTCGTCGTTCCAGTCCTTCCCGGCGCCGTTCGGGCTGCGCGGCTTCACGATCGGCGGCAACACGATCGCGCTGACCCCCAACCGGGTGTTCGTCATCGTCGCGGTCCTGGTGACCATGGGGCTGCTCGTCGCGCTCTTCCGGTTCACCCGGGTCGGGCTGGCGATGCGCGCCGCCGCGTTCGGCCAGGAGGTCGCCCGGCTGCTCGGCGTCCGGGTCGGCCGGATGCTGACCCTCGGGTGGGCGCTGGCCGCCGTCGTCGGTTCGCTGGCCGGCCTGCTGATCGCCGGCGGCTCGTTCGTCTACCCGGCCTACATGGACAGCCTCATCGTGTTCGGCTTCGTCGCCGCCGTGCTCGGCGGTCTGGACTCCCCCATCGGCGCCGTCGTCGGCGGCCTGGTGCTCGGGTTGGCGCTGGCCTATGTCAGCGCCTACTTCGGCGGCAGCTCGGTGGTCAACCTCGCCGCGCTGGTGATCCTGGTGGTGGTCCTGCTGGTCCGACCCGGCGGGCTGTTCGCCAGCACCCAGGCCCGGCGGGCGTGAGCGCCATGAGCGACCTGCAGACCCAGGGCCAGCCGCCCGCGGGCAACCCCGCCACCGCCGCGGCCCCGGCGAGCACCAGCAGCCGGACGAGCCGCATCCCGCTGCCCGAGTCGACGCTGCTGCGCCACCTGCTCGCGGTGCTGGTGTGCGCCGTCGCGGCCGTCGTGCTGCTCGAGATCACCGACCCGTTCCGCAACTCGCAGCTGGCCACGCTGTCCTACTACGCCATCGCCGCCGGCGGGCTGACCGTGCTCACCGGGCTCAACGGGCAGATCTCCCTCGGCCACGGGGCGCTGATGGCGGTCGGCGCGTACACGACCGGCCTGTTCCTCTCCGCGGACGAGCCGCTGCCGCTGCCGCTGATCTTCCTGGCCGCCGTCGTCGTCACCTCGCTGGTCGGGGCGCTGGTCGGCGCAGCCGCGTCCCGGCTGCACGGGCCCTACCTCGCCGGTGCGACGCTGGCCCTCGCCGTCGGCCTGCCCGGTCTGGCGCTGAAGTTCAAGGAGACCCTCGGCGGCGATCAGGGGCTGCGGGTCCGGGCGCCCCGGGCGCCGGACTGGTTCGGCGAGGCCATCAAGGCGGTCTCGGGCAACCCGGCGTCGGCCACCAAGTGGCTGGCCTACGTCGGCGCGATCGCGCTGCTGATCACCTACTTCCTGCTGGCCAACCTGGTCCGCAGCCGGATCGGCCGGACCTGGCGGGCGGTGCGCGACAACGACGTCGCCGCCGAGCTGGCCGGGATCCGGCTGGGCTCCTGGCGGGTCCTGGCGTTCGTGGTGAGCGCCGCCTGCGCCGGGCTCGGTGGTGCGGTGCTCGCGATCGTCGTCCGGCTGGCCGCCCCGAGCGCCTTCACCCTGGTGCTCTCCCTGGCCCTGCTGACCGCGATCGTGCTGGGCGGGCTGGGGAGCCTGCTCGGCGCCCTGATCGGCTCGGCGCTGCTGGTCTTCCTGCCGCAGCTGACGACCGATCTCGGCTCCGCCGCCGGCCTGGACGGCACCGAGGCCGCCCAGCTGGCCCCCTTCGTCTACGGCGTCGTCCTGGTGGTGGCGATGATCTTCGCCCCCGCCGGCTTCGTCGGGACCATCCGTCTCCGTTGGCTGGCCCGGCGCGCGAAGCGAGCCATCGCGCGCGAGAGCGGGAGGTGAGACCAGCCGACGCACGTCCCTGATCCCGCTGTCCGACCGGCCCCTGCGCCGGTCGGCCGACCCGATCTCCCTCCCGCCACACCGACTCCCGGGCGACGACGCCCGGGCCGCACGAAGGAGTGCTCAGTGGTCAGATCATCCCGACGACTCGTCCGGGTCCCCATCGCCGTGCTCGCCGCGGCCACGGTCGCCTCCGGCCTCGCCGCCTGTGGCGGCAGTTCCGACAACAGCGGCTCGGGCTCCGGTGGCAGCGACGCCGCCGCCGCCAACGAGGCCTCCGACGTCGGCGTCACCGCCGACTCCGTCAGCGTCGGCGCCCACTTCCCGTTGACCGGCGTCGCCGCACCCGGCTACAGCGAGATCCCCACCGGCGCCCAGGCGTACTTCGACTTCGTCAACGCCGCCGGCGGCGTCAACGGCCGCACGATCAACTACAAGTTCCTCGACGACGGCTACAACCCGACCAACACCAGCCAGGTCACCAACCAGCTGGTGCTGGACGACCAGATCTTCGCGATGGTCGGCGGCCTGGGCACCCCCACGCACAGCGCCGTCATCGACTTCCTCAACGACGAGGGCGTCCCCGACCTGTTCGTCTCCTCCGGCTCGCTGCTGTGGGACGACCCCAAGGGCCACCCCACGACGTTCGGCTGGCAGCCGGACTACGAGATCGAGGGCAAGATCATCGGCCAGTACATCGCCAAGAACTTCCCCGATGCCAAGGTCGGCCTCTTCCTGCAGGACGACGACTTCGGCGACAACGGCGAGAAGGGCATCCGTGAGTACATCGACGGCCAGGTCGTCGGCGCGCAGCGGTACACCCCGGGCAACACCGACGTCGGCCCGCAGATCGCGGCGCTGAAGGCGGCCGGCGCGGACTTCGTCGCCGGGTTCAACGTCCCCAGCTACACCGCGCTCTCGCAGCTCACCGCCCTGCAGCTCGGCTACAAGCCGCAGTGGTTCTACTCCAACGTGGGCTCCGACCCGACGCTCGTGGGCTCGCTGCTCAACCGCTTCTCGCAGGGCAAGGTGACCGACGCGGCCCTGCTGGACGGCGCGCTGACCACCGAGTACCTGCCGAGCGTGGACCAGGCCGACAACCCCTGGACCCAGCTGTTCCAGAAGGTCTGGGCCGCCTCGGGCCAGGAGGGTGAGCTGACCAACTACCGCATCTACGGCATGGCGGAGGCCTACACCTTCGTCCAGGCCCTGCAGGCGGCCGGGCAGAACCCGACGCGGGCGGGCCTCGTCGACGCCCTCGAGCAGGCCGGCGGCGCCTTCGAGGGCCCGGCTCTCGCGCCGTTCCGCTACTCGGCGGACCGGCACGCCGGCATCGGCGGCATGCTGGTCAGCCAGATCACCGGCACCTCGTCGGAGGCCAAGACCCCGGTCCTGGTCACCGACAACG
>JAOPVN010000066.1 GCA_025966175.1 Modestobacter sp.
GGCCGACCTCCTTCTCGTAGATCTCGGCGAGCCGGTCGACGGCGTCGGTGGTCATGACGCCCTTCTCGATCAGCATCGCCTCCAGGGCCTTCACCCGGGCGGCGATCTCCTCCTCCGAGCGGGTCCCTGCAGCGGCGGCGGTGGGGGACGGCGAGGTCTCAGCGGTGGTCATGGCGCTCCTGTCGGTCGAAGGGCGAGCTGCGGTCGCGGCGGCGCTCAGGCGGGCTGCAGGTAGGGCTCCCAGGCGTCGAAGTAGACGGAGCTGTTGGTCTCGGCGGCGTCGGGTCCCCAGAGCTCGGCGGCGTCGAACCGGACGGTGTAGACCGTCTGCGGGTCCTCCCCGCCCCCGTTGGCAGCGCTGTCGGGGTAGATGAAGGCGCCCGCGACCCGCTCGACCACGCCGCTGCGCCCGCGGATGTACCGGGCCCGCCGGGTGTGTCCCAGCGGGTGGTCGTCGGCGACGCGCACCCGGTCGCCCACGGCGAAGAGCGGCTCGCCCTCCCGTTCCCGGCGCGCCGAGCCGCCGTTCTTCGCCACCGCCTCCATCAGCGCGACCAGCTCCGGGTCGGAGCGTTCGGGGAGCGGCGCGTCGGGGTTCTCGAGGTAGTGCTTGGTCCGGGCCTCCAGTTCGGCCGGGTCGATGACGCCGCGTTCCTCGACGTACTTCAGGACCGCGTGCAGCCAGTGCTCGTAGTACGGCGTCGTCAGGTAGTCCGCCGGGTGCATCTGCTCGATGGCGTAGCGGAACTCATCGAGGTTGAAGTGCCCCTTGACGAAGTTCGTCGGGAACAGGGCGAAGACGGTCTTCTCCCAGTCCGCGTGCCAGACGGGTTCGTCCTTCTCCTGCAGGACGGGCCCGAGGCCGTCGGTACCGCCCAGGTCGTGCACACCGTTCACGGTGGCTCTCCTTCGCAGTTCGGGTCAGGCCTGGACGGCGGCGTCCTGCCGGGCCGGGGGACTGGGGAAGCCACCGGACAGCCCCTCGAAGGCGTGGGCCACCCGCAGGCACGTCGCGTCGTCCCAGCGCTTGCCGATGATCATCATCCCGACGGGGAGCCCGTCGGAGAGTCCGGCGGGCACGCTGGTGGCCGGGTGGCCGCTGACGTCGAACGGTGCCGCGTTGACGATCATCTCCAGTGCCCGGCTCACCTGGATCTCCAGCGGGTCGTCGGGGTCCACCAGCGGCGGGGCCACCATCGGCACGGTGGGCATGACCAGGACGTCGAAGCGTGACAGCGCCTCGTCGTAGTGCCGGCGGACCTCGTGGGCCAGGTTCTGCGCCATCGCGTAGTGCCGGGTCTGCAGCTGCTCGATCGACCACCGGCCGGTGAGCGCGACGGCGGTGACCGTGGGCGACCACTCGTCGGGAACCTGGCGGCTCTGCCGGCCGTAGTACTCGATGAGCTCGGGGTCGTAGAGACCTTCCCAGTTGTAGCCGTAGCCGTTGCCCTCGACCATCTGCACGGTCGCGCCGTCCGTGGCGATCACGTTCCAGACGTGCAGGGCGTGGCGGTGCCAGGGCAGGTCGACGTCCTCGACCTCCATGCCGAGCTCCCGCAGGCGGGCCGCCGCGGCGCGCACGGTGTCGTCGACACCGGGCTCGGACAGCTCGGGCCAGCCGAAGCCCTCGGCGACGACGCCGACCCGCAGCCCGGCGACGTCCTGCTCCAGCGCCGCGAGGTAGTCCTGCGGCTGCACGTCGGCCGGCTGGCGGGGGTCCAGCCCGTCGCGGCCGGCCAGCACCTGCAGCATCCGGGCCGCGTCGGCGACCGTGCGGGTCATCGGGCCCAGGTGGTCCAGGGTCATCTCGATGGGGAAGGCGCCGGTGTAGGGGACCAGCCCGTGGGTCGGCTTGTGCCCGACGATGCCGCTGAAGGCGCTCGGCATCCGGACCGAGCCGCCCTGGTCGCCGCCGACGGCGATGTCCACCTCACCGGAGGCCACCAGTGCGGCGCTGCCGCTGGAACTGCCGCCGGTGGTCCGGGTCGGGTCCCAGGGGTTGCGGACGGGGCCGGTCTTGGAGGTGTGGCTCCCGCCGGAGAAGCAGAGGTCCTCGCAGACCGCCTTGCCGGCGACCGTCGCGCCGGCCTCCAGCAGCCGGGTGACCACCGTCGCGTCGCGGCTGGGGACGAAGCCCTCGAGGGTCCGGGAGCCGTTCATCATCGGGACGCCGGCGACCTCGACGTTGTCCTTCACCGCGACGCGGTACCCGGCCAGGGGACCCTCGGCCGCGCCCGGGATCTCGGTGGTCACGTACCAGGCGCCGAGGGGGTTGTCGGACTCCTCGGGCCGGGTGCTCGGCCGGTCGGTCGGTGCCTGCGGGGCGATCCCGGCGTAGAGCTCCTCGACCGCGTCGTAGGAGCTCAGGAAGGCGGCCACCAGCGGGGTGTACACGTCCAGGGCGGCATCCGAGGGGTTCATGCCGTAGCCGCGGGCGAGGGCTGCGACCTGGTTCTTGTTCGGAGGGACGATGGCCACGGGGCCTCCTTGTTGCCGGGGCCGGCACAGGTGGTTCGGCCCGGTACGGAAACCGGGACGGGGACCGTCTCAGTAGGGGCGAAAGGTACAAGCGGAATGGTCCCGAGTAAATGGTCTGCCGGAGCGTCGCGGACCTCCTGCCTCAGGTAGGCCGGAATGTGTCGGACCGGTCCGCACGCACCGGGCGGGAGGTGGCCGTCGGTGCGGCCAGGGACGCAGGTGAGCCGCCTGGTCGCCGACTGTCGGCCACTCCGCCGCGGTGCGGACCGCTGGTCGGGCCGATGCCCTACGCCGGCTTCCAGGGCATGCTGGACAACCCGCCGGGCTTCCGTCAGTACTGGAGCGCCGACTACTGCGACTCCATGCCGGACGAGGCGGTCGACGTCTTCGTCAAGTACGGCTCCGACCGGCCCTCGCCGCTGTCGCACCGGGACGTCCCCTGGATCACCCACCCGTTCGCGACCTGGGACGGCGCCGAGGCCACCGCGGAGAACGTGGAGTGGGCCCGCGGCTTCCGGCCGGACATCGAGCGCTACACCAACGGCGGCGTGTACCTGACCTTCATCGGGGCCGAGGGGGAGGAGCGGATCAAGGCGGCCTACGGGACGGAGAAGTACGCCCGGCTGGCCGAGGTCAAGGCGAGGTTCGACCCGGAGAACGTCTTCCGGGGCAACCAGAACATCCAGCCGGCTCCCGCCTGACCGAGACCCGTCGCCGTCCCCGCCGCGAGTGGTCGGCCCCCCTGCAGGGGCCCGCCGCGAGCGAGCGAGCGGTGGGGGCAGGGGGTCCTCTTACTGCGCGGGCGCCATCTCCAGGTCCGTGGCGGTGGCATCCGTCGTCCCGGTCTCCGCGCCGCGACCGCCGGCCCGCAGCGCCGCGTCGTGCTCGGCCATCGCCTCCTGGCGGCCCGGCTCGTCGGTGACGATCGCGCAGTTGAGCCAGGCGTCCGGGATGGCGAAGGCGTCGACCAGTGTGCGCATGTGCGGGCGCAGCTCCTTGAGCAGCACGTTCACCGCCCCGGTGAGCGACTTGGCCCGGGTGGGGGTGAGTCGCCCGTGCTCGAGGAACCAGCCCTTGTCCGCCTCGATGGTGGTCAGCGCGTACAGGTCGCAGACCTTGTCCAGCAGCGCCTTCGCGGCCGGGTCGGTGGTCCGCTCGATGCCGGCCACGAACGCCTCGAGCACGATCCGGTCGATGTGCGCCTCTGCGGTCTTCAGCACGTGGTCCTGGACGTCGTTGAAGATGTCGAACGGCTTGATGCCCTTGGTGGACGCGCCCTTGCGCAGCCGCTTGATGGCGCCGTCCAGGACGTGCTTCTCGCGGTACTCGAACGCGGCCAGCTGCCAGCCGCGATCCAGCATCGACACCTCCTCGTCCCGGCCGGGGACGGCGTCGACCAGTCGCTGGATCAGCCCGCGGGCCGCGGTGCGCTCGAGCACGGTCTCCCGCACCTGCTCGGCGACGAACGCCGCCTTGCCCCAGCCGTCCAGCGAGCCGAACGCGTCGCGGTAGCCGGTGAGCAGCCCCTTGGCGACCAGCTGCAGCAGCACCGTGTTGTCGCCCTCGAAGGTGGTGAAGACGTCGGTGTCGGCCTTGAGCGCGGGCAGCCGGTTCTCCGCCAGGTAGCCGGCGCCGCCGCAGGCCTCCCGGGCCAGCTGGATCGTCTTCGTGGCGTGCCAGGTGTTGGCGGCCTTGAGCCCGGCGGCCCGGGACTCGAGCTCGCGCTGCGCCGCCTCGTCCACGTCGGCCGCGCCCTGCACGTCGTGCATGGTCGAGACCAGCTCCTCCTGCGCGAAGTGCAGGGCGTAGGTCTTCGCCAGCGCCGGCAGCAGCTTGCGCTGGTGCACCAGGTAGTCGTTGACCACGATCTCCCGGTCCTCGCCGGGGGCGGCGAACTGGCGGCGGGTGTCGCCGTACCGGACGGCGATCTCCAGGGCCAGCTTGGTCGCCGACCCGGCCGAGCCGCCGACGCTGACCCGGCCGCGCACCAGGGTGCCCAGCATGGTGAAGAAGCGGCGGGTCTCGTTCTCGATCGATGACGTGTAGCTGCCGTCCGCGGCGACCTGGCCGTATCGGTC
The DNA here is from genome assembly GCA_025966175.1 of Modestobacter sp. GTDB lineage: Bacteria > Actinomycetota > Actinomycetes > Mycobacteriales > Geodermatophilaceae > Modestobacter. Next base: position 4,557 of record JAOPVN010000066.1, read on the forward strand.
CAGCAGCATGTCCCGCGGCACGGTCACGTGGTCGAAGGTCAGCCGGCCGTTGTCCACGCCGTTGAGCCCGGCCTTGGGGCCGTCGTCGCCGATGGTGACGCCCGGCATCGGGTCGCCCGCCTCGTCGCGGATGGGCACCAGCCAGGCGTGCACACCCTTGCCTTCACGTGCCTGACCCTCGCGCCCGGTGATCAGCTGGGCGAAGACGACCGCCATCCGGCCGTCCTTCGCCGCGTTGCCGATGT
>JAOPVN010000130.1 GCA_025966175.1 Modestobacter sp.
ACGTCGCCTGCGGGAGGTGCTCGCGCAGCGCCGCGTCGAGGACGCCCACCCGCTCGGCCAGTGCCGTCTTCACCCGCTCCAGCGCAGCGGGGAAGCGCGGGCCGCGCAGGTACTCGTAGACCGTGCCCTGGGCGACCATGTTCGGCGCGATGTAGGTGTTCGTGGCGCGCACGCGGATGCGGTCGATGATTGCCGGCGGGCCGACCAGGTAGCCGACCCGGATGCCCGGGCACACCGTCTTGGAGAACGACGAGGCGTAGACGACGTGCTCGCTCGCCGCGCCGCCGTCGAGCTCCAGCATCCGCGGCAGCGGCTCCCCGCTGAACCGGATGTCGACGTAGGGGTCGTCCTCGAAGATCACGAAGTCGTACTCGCGGGCCAGCTCCAGGAGGCGCTCGCGCTTGGCCAGCGACAGCGTGTACCCGGCCGGGTTCTGGAAGTTCGGGATGATGTGCGCCAGCGTCGGGCGCAGGCCGCCCTCGAGCAGCCCGGCGACCTCCTCGACGGCGATCCCGTCCTCCTCCAGCGTCACCAGGTGCACGTCGGCGCCGCGGCCGCGCAGGCCCAGGAGGGTGCGGTCGTAGGTCGGGCGCTCGGTGATCACCGCGGCGTCCGGGGTCGCCAGCTCGTCGAAGAGGAAGGCATCGGCCTGCATCGAGCCGTTGGTGACCAGCACGTGGTCGACGGGGACGCCGTGCTTCTCGGCGATCCACTTCCGCAGCGGGACGTAGCCGACCGCCGTCCCGTAGCCGGTCATCCCGGCGGGGTCGTCGTCGAACGCGGTCACCGCCGCCTGCTTGAGCCCCTCGACGTCGATGATGTCGGTCGACGGGGCGCCACGGGCGAAGGAGATCATCGAGGTTGCGGGCGAGGTCTGAACCGGGGTGCCGCTCACACCCGTGAGTCTGCCTGATCGGCCATGCAGCTGGACCTCAGCCCTCCGTCGCCGCCGCGGCGGCGCGGACGGCGGCCAGCAGCGACTCCCGCTCGTGCAGCGTGGTCCGGGCCCGGCCGTGGGTCGCGCCGAGGGCGATCTCGGCGGCGTCGATCGCCCGCCAGTCGGCCAGCAGCACCGGGTGCCCACCGGCCGCCACCAGGGTGTCCACCCAGTCCTCGTCCCCCGCGGGCTTCAGCACCCCGGCGTCCACGTCGGCCAGCAGCGAGCCCACGGTCTCCCGGGCGTCGTGCTTGTTGGTGCCGACGACGCCGGTCGGGCCCCGCTTGATCCAGCCGGCCACGTACTCACCGGGACTCACCGTGCCGTCCCGCATCACCCGCCCGTCCTGGTGCTGCACCGTGCCGGACCGGTCGTCCAGCGGCAGCCCGGGCAGTGGGTGCCCGCGGTAGCCGACCGATCGCACCACCAGGTCGGCGGGGATCACCTCGACATCGCCGGTGCCGGTGGCCTTTCCGGTGGCATCGACCGTCGTCCGTTCCACCTCCACGCCGGTGACCCGGTCGCTGCCGACCAGCCGCGCCGGCCGGGCGTGGAAGCGCAGCCGCACGGTCACCTGCCCGGGCTCGGCGACGTGGTCGACCCACCCGCGCATCGTCGTGACGTTGCGGGAGATGAGCCGATCGGCCGCCATGGCCTCCTCGGCGTCGGGCTCGAGCGCCAGGTCCGCCGGGTCGACGAGCACGGTCGCGCCGGTGAGGTCCTCCAGTTCGCGCAGCTCCTTGGTCGTGAACGTCGCCTGCGCAGGCCCGCGGCGGCCCAGCACGGTCACCCGCTCCACGGGGGAGGCCGCGAGCGCGTCGAGCACGTGCTGCGGCATGTCGGTGGGCTGCAGTTCCTCGGGGGACCGCGCCAACACCCGGGCGACGTCCAGTGCCACGTTGCCGACCCCGATCACCACGACGTCGCGGGCCCGTGCGATCGCCTCCTCGACCACCACGCGGTCCGCGTCGGGGTGCCCGCAGTACCAGGCGACGACGTCGGTGGCGGCCAGGCTGCCGGGCAGCTCCTCGCCCTCGATGCCCAGCTTGCGGTCACCGGCCGCGCCGTAGGTGTAGATCACCGCGTCGACGTGCCGACGCAGCTCCTCCAGGGTGAGGTCGACGCCGATCTCCACGTTGCCGACGAACCGGACCCGCTCGTGGTCGAGGGTGCCGTGCAGGGTCTCGCGCAGCGCCCGCATCTTCAGGTGGTCCGGGGCGATGCCGTGCCGCACCAGACCGAACGGGGTGGGCAGCCGGTCGATGAGATCGACCGCGACCGGCACATCCTCCTGCTTGGCCAGCGCCTCGGCGGCGTAGATGCCGGCTGGGCCGGCGCCGACCACAGCCACCCGGAGCGGGCGGCCAACAGTATGAATAGTGCCCTGATTGATGTCCGTCACACCTGGCATCCTGGCCTGGTCGGGTCCATGAGCACCATCGGCCCCCCGGCGCGTCTGTCCGGCCATCGTCAGGAGTCCCTGTGTCGCTCACGCTCGTCGCCACCATCACCCCCAAGCCCGGTCGGGCCGACGCGGTCCGTGAGGTACTCACCGCGGCCATCCCGAAGGTGCACCAGGAGCCCGGCTGCGAGTTGTACGCGCTGCACGAGGACGAGAACGGTTTCGTCTTCGTCGAGCGCTGGGCGAGCCAGGAGGCGCTGGGCGCCCACGGGCGCGGGGAGACGTTCACCAGCGTGATGGCCGCGATCACCGACGACCTGGCCGAGCCGGTCTCCGTGCGGGTGGTCCGCCCCGTGCCCGCGGGCGATCCCGCCAAGGGCGCGGTCTGACCGGACGGTCTGCTCAGATCGCCTGGCAGGTCGGGCACCAGAAGAGGTTGCGACCGACCATCTCCTCGGTGCGCACCTCGGTGCCGCAGATCCGGCAGGGCAGCCCGGTCCGCCGGTACACGTAGTGGGCGTCGGCCGGCTCGGCGCGGCCCCGCTTGCGGGCCCGGTCGCTGCGCTCGGTGGTGATGATCCCGCCCTCGCGGACGCCGGCCTTCATCAGCCTCACCAGGTCCGCCCACATCCGCGCCCACAGCTCGGCGTCGACGTCCTTGCCCAGCCGGAACGGGGAGACCCGGTGCCGGAACAGCAGCTCGGCCCGGTAGACGTTTCCGACGCCGGCCAGCACCTCCTGGTCCATCAGCAGCGCACCGATCGGCGTCCTGCTCCGGGCGATGCGGGTGTGCGCCCTGGTGGGATCGGACCGGCGGCGCAGCGGGTCGGGCCCGAGGCGGGCCAGGATCGTGCCGACCTCGTGCTCGGTGAGCAGCTCGCACACGGTCGCGCCGCGCAGGTCGGTCCAGACGCCGTCGCCGTCGGGACCGGAGCCCTCCCAGCGCATCCGCAGCGCGCCCTTGGCCGGCGGCGGGGTGCCGGTGCCGGTCGTGTACTTGCCGTAGAGCCCCAGGTGCACGTGCACCACGTCGCCGCCGAAGCGGGCGAACAGGTGCTTGCCGTAGGAGGTGACGTCGTCGAGCACCCGGCCGTCGACGGCAGCGGCGCCGCCGTCGAAGCGGCCCTGCGGGCTGGTGACGTGCACCGGGCGGCCGGCGAACAGCTCGGCCTGCTCGCGGGCCAGCCGGAACAGGGTGTGGCCCTCAGGCACGGGCGGCTCGCTCGTTCATGCCCTCAGCTTCACCTGCACGGACGCCGTCCGCCACGATGGGGCCCGTGACCCTCGGGACAGTGGCCGCGCTGCCCCGGTCGCCGCCGCCCGCCGCCTGCGGTTCCGCGGAACCGCGCACCGACCTCGCGCTCTACGAGCCCACCGGCGACTGCCGTTCCCAGCGGTGTGACACCCACGTCCTGCACGTCGCCGGGCAGTGAGCTCAGCGCGCACGGACGGCGGCGTAGCGGTCGAGGGAGACCTGGCGCTCGTGGGCGTGGTCGACGATCGGCTCCGGATAGCCGGCCGGGACCCCGCCGGGCGCCGTCCATGGCTCGTGCACGTGCTTCGGGTCCAGGTCGCGCAGCTCCGGGACCCAGTGCTTCACGTAGGCGCCGTCCGGGTCGAACTTCTTGCCCTGGGTGATCGGGTTGAAGACCCGGTAGTACGGCGAGGCGTCGGTGCCCGTGCCGGCGACCCACTGCCAGCCGTGGTTGTTGCTGGCCAGGTCGCCGTCGACGAGGTGCTGCAGGAAGTACCGAGCGCCGCGGGTCCACTCCTGGTGCAGGTCCTTGACCAGGAACGACGCGACGATCATCCGCACCCGGTTGTGCACGTAGGCCTCACCGAGCAGCTGCCGCATGCCCGCGTCGACGATCGGGAAGCCGGTGCGGCCGGTCTCCCAGGCACGGATCAGCTCCTCGGCGTCCGGCCCGGAGTCGTAGCCCATGCCCTGCAGCTGCGGGTTGAGGTACTCCCGGGCCGAGTCGGGCCGGTGCCACAGCACGTCGGCGTAGAACTCCCGCCAGGCCAGCTCGTCGGTGTAGCGGCGGACGGCCTCGGACGACTCCTCGGCCGCCAGGTCGGCCAGCAGGGTGCGCGGGTGGATGCAGCCGTACTTCAGGTACGCCGACAGCCGGCTGGTGCCGTCGGTGCCCGGGGCGTCGCGGCCCGCGGCATAGCCGGGCAGCCGCTCGTCCCGGAAGTGCTGCCAGGCCTCGCGTGCTGCGGCCTCACCGGCGGCAGGCAGCTGGACGCCGTCCAGGTCGGGGCTCTTCGGCGCCGGGTCGGAACGGACGCCGGTCTGCCAGCGGACGGCCTCCGGCCGGACGGCGGGGGAGTGCCAGCCGTGCTCCCGCCAGGCGCGGGCGAAGGGGGTGAAGACCCGGAACGGGGTGCCGTCGCGCTTGGTGACCCGGCCGGGTGCAACGGCGTAGGGGGAGCCGGTGCGGACCAGCGGGACGTCGCCCAGCGCCCGCTCCACCGCCTGGTCGCGGCGGCGGCCGTAGGGGCCGGCATCGGCGGTGACGTGCACGCTCCCGGCGTCGAGTTCGCTGGCCAGCGCGGGGATCTCCTGAGCCGGGTCGGCACGGCGCAACACCAGGGCGCCGCCGGTCGAGGCGTCCAGCTCGGCCAGGCAGTCCAGCAGGAACCGCCGGCGCGGGTCGCCCGAGGGGCCGTAGAGCCGGTCGTCGACCACGAACACCGGGAGGACCGTGCCGTCGGGACCGGCGGCGTCGCAGGCAGCGAGCAGTGCCGGGTGGTCGGCCAACCGGAGGTCGCGGCGGAACCAGAGCAGGGCAGTCGGCACCCGGCCGAGCCTAGGAAGCTGCGGCCTGGCTCGCTGGGTGGGTCAGCTGTTGGCGGTCGCCAGCCCGAACGTCGGGCGGTCGGCCTCGGCCACCAGTTCGAGCTCCTCCGGGTGGTCGACGAGGTACTTGCGGATGAACGAGCAGTAGGGCAGCACGTGCAGGTTGCGCTCGCGGGCAGCACTCAGGACGCCGGCCACCAGTTGGGTGCCCAGGCCGCGGCCGCCCACCGAGGGGTCGACCTCGGTGTGCGGGAGGGTCATGACGTCGCCGTCCACGTGGTAACTGGCCAGGCCGACGACTCGGTCGCCGTCCCGGATCTCGAAGCGGCCCCGCTCGGGGACGTCGACCACCGTGATGTCCATCTGTTCTCCACCTCCCGCGCCTCCGGCGCCGTTGCCGAGGCTCGTGCGTGCTCGGACAAGGTAACGGTTGCGACACCTCGCCGCCCGCATCTCTTCCGACGAGTTCACCCGCAGGGACGTTCCCCGGGTGGCTGACCCGGACCAGTAGCCTCGTCTCCGCACACCCCGGTCGGTGGCGCTGCTCGCGCCACCGACGAGCCCCCGTAGCTCAGGGGATAGAGCATCGGTTTCCTAAACCGTGTGCCGCAGGTTCGAATCCTGCCGGGGGCACCACGCTGGTCACGCTCTTTTACTGCCTTGACCAGTACATTCGCTCCAAACTGGTCCCGCGTCGCTCCGACGAGCATGCCCATCGGAACCCCCCTTTGACCCCTGAGCACCCCTGCTTTTTGCACGGCAGTTGCACGCCGAGCGGTGTCTGGACGAGGACAAGGGTCGGTGGCAGGTGACCGCGGAGCGATCGGACGGCGGGGCCGGTGGGGCAGCGAGCGGGCGGACACGTCGTCCATCTCGGACGCTTCTGGTTCACGAGAACGCCATCAGCGCCACGAAGCACGTGCGTTCGCACTGTCCGTGTCGGGGCTACGCCTTCTGGACGTGGCCGTTCAGCGGCCGCCGGTAGCGGACCTCGACGACCTCGGCGTCGCCGATGCTGTCCCGCTTGACGGTGCTGTCGGGGCACCAGCCGTGGCGCTCGTAGAAGGCGCGGGAGCGGGCGTTGCCGTCTAGGACCCACAGCGTGGCCTGCTCGAAGCGGGTCGCCAGGCCGGCGATGCCGGCGGCCTGCAGTCGGCCACCGACTCCCAGGCTCCAGAGCTGAGGGCGCAGGTAGATGGCGATCAGTTCGCCGACGGTGTCGGCTGCGTCGTCGTCCCTGCTGCGTCCAGTGGCGATGAACCCGCCGACGTGCCCGCCCGAGTCGGTGGCGACATGGACGTTGACGTTGTCGCTCTGGATGTGCCGCTGCCACTGTGCGGTGCGCCGTTCGATGGAGAGGCCGTCGAGCAGCGCCTGCGGCAGCAGGCCGCGGTAGGCGCTCTGCCAGGAGGCGACGTGCGCCTCGGCGATTCCGGTGGCGTCCTCTGCTTTCGCGGCCCGGATGACGTAGCTCGTCGGTGCGGCGGGAGGCTCGCCGATCGCCGACGTCGGCTCCTTGGTCATCGCGTGACCTCCTCTCGGTCGGTGTGTGACGGTTCAGCCCACGTGTTGCCCCGTACTCGCGGCGCGGGGCGTGCTCTGCTCCACAGGCTCCTGAGGACGGGACGGCTTGCCGCCCCTACGTCTGGGACGGGCAATCCGCGGGTTGTGGGTTCGATCCCCACGGGGCCCACCCAGCAAGCCGTTCACCAGCAGCTGTTCGTCAGAAGGTCGCGCCAGTACCCCTCAGCGACTGGCGGCAACACTGTTTACCCCCATTTTTCGTAGCCGGCGTCTGACTTGACCTGTCGCCTACCGGGCCAGCCGGAACGGACCGCCCGTCGACGAACGGTCAGCGGGGGAGGGGCGGATCGATGGGTTCCACGGCGCGGGCTGCGAGGTAGGCGTCGAGGTCGGACTGCCAGAAGCGGAGTGATCGACCGGCGTAGGTGAACTTGACGCGGCGTTCGGCGACCAGGCGGTAGATGAGACGCCGCCCGCAGCGGAGGTAGTCGGCGGCGCCGTCGACGTCGTGGAGCTGGTGGCCGGCGTTGGCCGTCGGTCGGGGGCTGGTCGCGGTCATGCGGGCTCCTCTGCAGACGGGTGACCACACCGGTCGACGAACGTGCTGCGGCCTCGGGTGTGGCGAGCCATCTCGGCTCCTACGGCCCGTACAGGCGTCGTTGGGGGCCTTTCGGTGACAGTTGGCGAGGAGTTCACCGACTGACGCCGCGGGCTCGACCGTCGTTCCGAGCCGGCATCCGAAGGGCCTGTTCTTGCCGGGCGCGGGAGGGTCGGTCGTCCAGCGACCGGTCGACGGCGTCGTCGTCGGGCTCCGGCAGGTGGGCGGCGAGAAGTTCCTGCAGCTCGGCGCGGACCGCGGGCGTGGGGGAGGCCTGCGGTCCGACTGGATGGGGGTGGTCGGTGGCGCCGGTGGCGGCGCGCCAGACGGCCAGCCGCCGGGCTAGGTCCGGGTCGGCCCCGCGTAGTTGGTCGGCCCACGCGGTGTCGGGCAGGTGGTCGGCGGTGATGGTCGCGGCCAGGGCATGCACGAGGTCGGCGCGCTGCTGGACGTACTCGGCCAGCTCGCCGTCGTCGGCGGGTGGTGGTGGTGGTAGCCAGTGCAGCGGCCCACCGCTGGTGGCCTGCTCGGTGCCGAGGGATCTGGGTGTTTCGGCGAGGGCGTGGGCGTCGAGGTAGCGCTCGACGGCGGCGTGCAACTGCCGGGCGCGGTCTGCCGCAACGATGAGGGTGCTGGTGGCCGAGAGTCGTTGGTCGGTGCGGGCCAGCACGGTGCGCAGCAGCTCAAGCGGGTCCGCCGGGCCGTCGCTGCCCCGGCGGGCGGGAGTCAGGTCGGGATGCGCGGGGTCTTGGTCGTCGATCGGGCCGGGGGACAGGTGCAGGTGGTTGGTGCTCCGGCCGCGGGACAGGGCGACGTAGAGCTGTTCGCGGCTCTCGGTGCCGGTGAGCACGGTGTGGGTGGTGTCGACGGTGCTGCCTTGAGCCAGGTGGATGGTGGCCGCGTAGCCCAGTTGCAGGTGCTCGGTGACGTAGTCGGCGGGCAGGGTGAGCTGACGCCGGTTGGGGCCGTGCCGGACGCGGACCCCGCCGTCACCGGTGAGCGCGGTGACGGTGAACCGGTCGCCGTTCTTGACCCACTCGGTGCGGTGATCACCAGGTCACGCTGGTTGTGCCGGGCCAGGACGACGTCGCCGACCGAAGCTGCGGTGCCGTCCCGCAGCCGAACCTCCGGCTGCCCGGTGGCTGCGGTGCCGGCCAGACGGGCGCCGCGCGCACGGGCGTTGAGCTCGGACACCACGGCGTTGCTGCCTGCCATCAGCAGGCTGTTCCGGCCAGCGGCCCGGTCGGCCGCCCACCCGGCCAGCGCCGAATCGAGCGCCTCGCCGGCCGCATCGCGGTCAGGGCGCTGTGCTGCTTTCGCGACGGACTCCTCCGTCCCCAGGGTGTTGGCGGGGGTGTGGATGCGCCCGCGGTCGGCGTAGAAGGTGAGCCCGTCGGGGTCTCCGGCGCGGATGGCCAGCGTCGCCTGGGCCTCGGCGGGGTCGCTGAACCGGACTGGGGCGTCCAGCTGCACCCCACCGTGAGCGCGGACCAGGTCGTGCAGCACGCCGCCGGCGGCCGGGGAGGACAGCTGGGCGGTGTCACCGACCAGCCGCACCGAGCCACCGGCCGCGGCAACCGCGTCGATAAGGCCGGCCAGGTCCGTAGTCGCGGCCATGCCGGCCTCGTCGACCAGCACCAGCACCTGCGGGCCCACGGTCACGCCGCCGATCCACAGCGCCTCTCCATTCCCGGTCTGAGATCCGGGCAGGTGACGCTCGATAGAGGCGTGGGGACAACCGTGTGGTCCCTCGAGGTGCCTGCGCTCTGCCCGGCTGCGGCGACTCAGGAAGGACCGGGGTGACATGTACGCCGGAGTCGACAGCCACAAGGACACACTCGCCGTCGCAGTGATCGACGGCGCCGGCCGTGCGGTCACCCGCCGGCAGGTGCGCAACGACGCCGCCGGGTTCGCCCAGCTGACCGCTCTGGTCCTCGAGCACTCCTGCGTGCGGGTGGGCATCGAGGGTTCGACCAACTTCGGCTGGCCGGCGGCGATGCACCTGCTGGAGGCCGGGGTGACAGTCGTGGAGGTGCCACCGCTGATGACCTCTCGGGAGCGGCGCGCCCGCCCCGGTCAGGGCAAGACCGACCCCGTCGATGCGGTCGCGATCGCCCGGATCACCGCCCGAGAGACCTCCCTGCCGCCGGTGCGGCCGATGGAGGGGCTGCCGGCGGATCTGCGGGTGCTCACCGACTATCGCGAGCAGTTGGTCGCCGAGCGCACCGCCACCGCCAACCGGGTGCACGCCGACCTGGGCTGGCTGCGCCCGGGCTACCAACAGCAACTGCCGCGGCTCACCCAACCCGCGTACCTGCGCGCGGCCCTGGCCCTGCTCGACGGGGACACCAGCGTGCGGGCGACGGTCACCCGCAAGCGACTGGATCGGATGATCGAGATCACGGCGAGCTCGCTGGGCTGCGCGAGCAGATCAGCACGCTGGTCGCCGCCTCCGGCAGCTCGCTGACGACCATCTACGGAATCGGCCCGTTCGTCGCCGCCCGCATCCTGGCCGAGGTCGTCGACATCGCCCGCTATCCCAGCCGGCACGACTTCGCCGCCGCCAACGGCTCCGCGCCCATCCCCGCCTCCTCCGGGCGGACCGTGCGCCACCGGCTCAACCGCGGCGGAAACCGGCAGCTCAACCGCGCCCTCTACACGATCGCGATCACCGAGATCCGCGCCGACACCGAAGGCCGCACCTACTACGAACGCAAACGCGCCGAAGGCAAGACCAACCGCGAAGCACTGCGCTGCCTCAAACGACGGCTCTCCGACGTCGTCTACAAGACCCTGCGCGCCGACGCCGCCGCGACCACAGCGTCACTACCCGCCGTTCCCACAGCTACCGCCTGACATCGGCCGGGGCGGTGGACGTGAGGTCGGCAACGGGACGCGACTAACGGCCAAGGCCAGCTGCGCGGCAGGACTTGCAGCCCCGATCCTGCTCTTCGCTCAAGCCAGACACCCACGCCCACCGCAGCAGCCACGGTAGATCCACAACCGGGCTGGACATAGAGGCCCA
>JAOPVN010000168.1 GCA_025966175.1 Modestobacter sp.
AGCCGGTCGGGATGACCTTCATGGCGATTTCGGGCGAGTCGCCCAGGCGCATGACGGAGCCCTTGCCGAACTGCTTGTCGATCTGGGCGAGGGCCATGTCGAGGGCCTTGTCGCGGTCGAGCGTTGCTGCCATGGTGGCCACCTTCGGATGTCGCTGTAGCGGGTCGTCGCCGACGCTAGGGCGGGGGTCTGACACTTTCCGCGGACCGAGCGCATCTGTGGACGAGCACCGGACCTGTGGACGCCACGGTATGCCGAACAAGTGTTCGATTCCAGCGACACGCCGGAATCGTCTCGACGGTGCGGCAGACCGCCTCAGCGGGGCGGGCGGACCTCGTCCACGGCAGCCCGCGCGGCCAGGACGGCCGGCATCCGGCCCTCGACGAACCCGATCAGCCCGAGCAGGTGGGGCACGAGCTCGGCGCCAGCGTCGGTGAGCCGGTACTCCACGTGCGGCGGGATGGTCGACCGGACCTCACGGTGCACCCAGCCGTCGCGCTCCAGCGTCTGCAGGCTCTGCGCCAGCATCTTCTCGCTGACGCCCTCGATCCGGCGGCGCAGCTCACCGAACCGGCGCGGGCTCTCGGCCAGCGCCGACAGCGCCAGCAGGGCCCACTTTCCGGTCACGTGCTCCAGGGCCTCACGCGAGGTGCAGGCGCGGCGGAAGACGTCGGCCACCAGCTCCTCGACCGTCTGCTCCACTCCACCCTCCTCGCGTCGTCCCGGCCAGTGTACCGTCCGAGCCGATGGTACTTACGATTCGTTAGTGCCATACGAACAGACAGCACTCGGAGGAGTCCCCCATGATCGCCGTCACTGGAGCCACCGGCCACCTCGGCCGTCTCGTCGTCACCGGCCTGCTGGACGCCGGCGTCCCGGCCGCTGAGGTCGTCGCCGTCGTCCGGACGCCGGACAAGGCCGCCGACCTCGCCGCCCGCGGCGTCCAGGTCCGCCAGGCCGACTACACCGACCGGGCCGCCCTGCAGGCCGCGCTGCAGGGGGTCGACCGGCTGCTGCTGGTCTCCGGCAGCGAGGTGGGCCAGCGCGTTGCGCAGCACACCAACGTCCTGCAGGCCGCGAAGGCCGCCGGCGTGGACCTGGTCGTCTACACCAGCGCGCCCAAGGCCGACGACACCCCGCTCCCGCTGGCGCCGGAGCACATCGCCACCGAGCGGCTGATCGCCGACTTCGGCATCCCGGCCGTCGTGCTGCGCAACAACTGGTACTTCGAGAACTACGACCAGCAGATCGGCCAGGCCGCCGCGACCGGCGAGCTCACCGGCAGCGCGGGCCAGGGCCGGATCGCCGCCGCCACCCGGGAGGACTTCGCCGCCGCCACCGTTGCCGTCCTGACCGCTGAGCAGCCCACCCCCGGCATCGTCGAGCTCGGCGGTGACGACGCATGGACGCTCTCGGACCTGGCCGCCGCCATCGCGGCCGAGACCGGCCGCGAGGTGACCTACCGCGACCTGTCCCCGGAGGAGCACGTCCGCTCCCTGGTGGCGGTCGGGCTGCCGGAGGGGACGGCGCAGTTCGTCGCCGGGCTGGACCAGGCGATCGCGCAGGGGGCGCTGGACACCGGCAGCCGGGCGCTCTCCGGGCTGACCGGACGGCCGACCACGACGCTCGCCGAGTACGTGCGCACGGCCCTCGGCCGCTGACCGCCGCGACGTTCCGCCGGAGGGGCTCAGCGCTCCTTCGGCGGGACGTCGTACTCCTTGCAGATCTCCAGCCACACGGTGCGGATCGGCACGCCGGCCTCGATCGCCTCCACCGCCGTCCGCCCATCGAGCGAGCCGAACACGTGATCGTGGGCCACGGTCCGACCTCTCATCGCGCCGAACTGCTGCTCCATCCGGGACCAGAACTCCTGCAGCCGCACGCCGACGACCGTACCCACCGCGTGCTGGTGCCCCGCGACCAGCGCTACCGGCCCGGACCGGCGAGCGCTCCCCGCGCTCCGGCCCAGACCGCGGCCAGCGGCACCACCAGCACCGCCGCGGCGACGGCGACCAACCCGAACCCACCGATCGCCAGCAGCGGCCCACCGACCGCACCGGCCAGCGCCGCACCCAGCCCCATCAGCAGGTCGGTGGCGCCCTGCGCGGTGGGCCGCAGCTCCGCGGTGACCGACTCGGTCACCAGCGTCGACCCGGCCACCAGGCCGCACGACCAGCCGAGCCCGAGCAGGAAGAGCCCGGCGCCGAGCTGGAGTGCCGCCCCGGCCGGCGCGGTGCCCGCCACGAGGCTGGCGAGCAGGAGCAGGACGCCGCCCAACGCCACGGTCGCCGTCCGCCCGGCCCGGTCGGCCAGCCAGCCGACGACCGGGGAGAACAGGTACATCCCGGCGACGTGCACGCTGATCACCAGCCCGATCACCCGCAGCGTCGTTCCCTCGGCGCCGGAGTGGCCCGCGCCCATGTGCACCGGCGTCATCACCATCAGGCCGACCATCACCGCGTGCGAGACGACCACGGCGGTCAGCCCGAGCCGCCCACCGGGGCTGGCCCACACCGCGCGCAGTGCCGTTCCGGAGCCGGACCGGGGCGGCGGCCCCGCCGGGGCGGTCGCCGCGGACAGCCGGCGGGCGAGCAGCAGCGGGTCCGGGCGCAGCAGCAGGAGCGCGCCGAGGACGACGACGACGAACACCGCGATCGAGAGCACGAACGCCCCACCGAGCGCCGGCAGCCCGAGGGCCCGGCCGAGGTCGTCGCCGGGGCCGGCGAGGTTGGGGCCCAGCACCGAGCCGACGGTGGTGGCCCACACGACCAGCGCCAGGGCCCGACCCCGGTGCTCGGGCTCGGCGAGGTCGGCCGCGGCGTAGCGAGCCTGCAGCCCGCTGCTGGTCGCCGCACCGAAGAGGAACAGCCCGGCCAGCAGCGACGGCAACGAGGACACCGCCGCGGCCCCGACGACCACGAGCGCCCCGAGCACCGCGATCCCGTAGCCGAGCGCCAGCCCGGCCCGGCGGCCGCGCCGGTCACTGACCCGGGCCAGCGGGACGGCGACGAGAGCCGCCCCCAGCACGCTCGCCGTCTGACCCAGCCCGGCCGCCGCGTCACCGCCGGCCACCTCCCGGGCGAGCAGGCCGCCGACGGTGATCCCGATGGTCACGCCGAGCCCACCGAGCGCCACCCCCGCCGAGAGCACCGCGACCGTCCGCCGCTGCACAGCGGCCCGGTCGAGCGACGACGGCAGGGGTCCGGTCACCCGGCGAGTGTGCCGGACGCGCCCGCCCCCAGGGCCCGCGCACGCGGCCGGCCGCGTGCGCGGGTAGACAGGAGCAGATGAGCGCAGGGGGACGACGGCGGGCACGGAAGCGGCGCCTCGGCGGCGCGCTCGCCGGCACCGTCGTGCTGGCCCTCGCCGCCTGCGGTTCGGGCGACCCGGCGCCCGCCGCCGCGTCCGGCACGGCCGGATCGTCGTCCTCCCCGGCCCCTCCCCCGGCGTGCGCCGACCGGACCCTGGCGGAGCTGGACCTGCGGGAGCGGGTGGGCCAGCTGCTCCTGGTCGGCATCCCCGTGGACGACCCGGTGGCCGGCTTCGCCCAGCTGTCCGGGCTCCCGGTCGGCGGGGTCTTCCTGCACGGGCGCAGCTCGGCGGGCGTCGCCGCGCTGGCCGCGGCCGTCGCGCAGGTGCAGGCGGCGGCCGAACTGCCGCTCCAGGTCGCCGTCGACCAGGAGGGCGGCTACGTGCAGACGCTGCGCGGCCCCGGTTTCGACGACCTGCCCACCGCGGTCGAGCAGGGGCGCCTGCCGGCCGAGGTGCTGCGCAGCGACGTCGGCCGCTGGGCGTCGCAGCTACGGGACGCCGGGATCACCCTGGACCTCGCGCCGGTCGCCGACACCGTGCCGGCCGGCACCGAGCGCGGCAACCCGTCCATCGGGGCCAACGACCGCCAGTACGGCAGCGACCCGGCGCAGGTCGCGGCGAGCGTGACGACGGTGGTCACCGCGCTGCAGGACGCCGGGGTCGCCGCTGCGGTGAAGCACTTCCCCGGGCTCGGCCGGGTGCCGGTGGACACCGACACCGCGAGCGGCGGTATCGACCCGGAGACCACCCGCACGGATCCGTTCCTGGCGCCCTTCGCCGCCGGGGTGGAGGCGGGGACGGCCGCGGTCATGGTCAGCTCGGCGCGCTATCCGCAGCTCGACCCGGACCGGGTGGCGGTCTTCTCCGCACCGGTGATCGACCTGCTGCGGAACGACCTGGGCTTCGACGGCGTGGTGGTGAGCGACGACCTGGCCACCGAGGCCGTGGCCGGCACGCCGGTGGAGCGGCGGGCCGTCGAGGCGGTCACGGCCGGGGTGGACGTCGTCCTCACCGTCGCGACGGCCGACGCGGGGCGGCTGGCCGACAGCCTCCTCGAGCAGGCGACCGCGGACCCGGCGTTCGCCGCCCGGGTGACCGGGTCGGCCCGGCGGGTGCTCGCACTCAAGGAGCGCTTCGGCCTGCTGACCTGCTAGAGCCCCATCGACCGCCCGACGATCTCCTTCATGATCTCGTTCGTGCCGCCGTAGATGGACTGCACCCGGGCGTCGCGCCAGGCCTTGGAGACCCGGTACTCGCTCATGTAGCCGTAGCCGCCGTGCAGCTGCAGGCACCGGTCGGCGACCTTGTTCTGCAGCTCCGTCGTCCACCACTTCGCCATCGCGGCGTCGGTGGCGGTGAGGTCGCCGCTGTCCAGTTGGCGGACGCACTCGTCGACGAACGTGCGGGCGATGGTGACCTCGGTCTGCAGCTCGGCGAGGACGAACCGGGAGTGCTGGAACGAGCCGACCGGCCGGCCGAACGCGGTGCGGTTGGTGACGTACTCGACGGTCAGCGCGAGCACCGTCTCGGCGGAGGCGACGGCGGAGACGGCGATGTGCAACCGCTCCTGGGGCAGGTTCTGCATGAGGTGGGCGAAGCCGGCGTCCCGGGTGCCGAGCAGGTTGGCGTCGGGCACCCGGACGTCGTCGAAGAACAGCTCGGCGGTGTCCTGGGCCTTGAGCCCCACCTTGTCCAGGTTGCGGCCCCGGGTGAAGCCGTCCATGCCGCGCTCGACGACGAGCAGGCTCAAGCCCCGGGAGGCCGGGACGTCGGTCGCGGTCCGGGCGACGACGATCACCAGGTCGGCGTTGATGCCGTTGGTGATGAAGGTCTTCGAGCCGTTGAGCACCCAGCCGTCGCCGTTCCGGCGCGCAGTGGTCTGGATGCCCTGCAGGTCGCTGCCGGCGGCCGGCTCGGTCATCGCGATCGCGGTGATCAGCTCACCGGCGCAGAACCGGGGCAGCCAGCGCTCCTTCTGCTCCTCGGTCGCCAGGTCGCGCAGGTAGGGGCCGACGACGTCGTTGTGCAGCCCGAACCCGACGCCGCTCGCACCGATCCGGGTGAGCTCCTCGCTGAGCACGCAGGACCAGCGGAAGTCGCGGACCCCGCCCCCGCCGTAGCGCTCGTCCAGGTCGATGCCGAGCAGGCCCTGCGCGCCGGCGGCGGTCCACAGCTGGCGGGGCACGATGCCGTCCTTCTCCCACTCGTCGTGGAAGGGGGCGACGTTCTTCTCCAGGAACGCGCGGACGCTCTCGCGGAAGGCCTCGTGGTCGGCCTCGTACAGGCTGGAACGCATGTCCTGCAGTGTGGCTCACGACACTGCGGGGCCGACACCCTGCCGCATGGCGCGGCCGGGCCCAGGGCAGGGCAGTGCCGTACCGATCCGACGGCGACGAGGCGAGGCAGCAGATGGACCACAAGGGCACGTCGGAGGTGCGCCGACGCATCGCCGCGACGGCGGCCGCGGTGGACGCCGGGACGCGCGACACCCGGGCCGCACTGGCCTGGCTGGGCGGGCAGGGACTGCTCGGGCAGGCGACAGCCGCCCCGGGGGGACCACTGACCGGCCCGGTCGCCCTGGTGCGGGACGTGGCGGCGGGTTCGCTGGCGACGGCCTTCTCCGTGTGGTCGCAGACCATGGTGCTGGAGTACCTGCGCTGCTGCCCCACCCCGGCCGCGACGGAGCTGGTCCCCGCCCTGCGGGCCGGTGAGCTCGCCGGCGCGACCGCGCTCGCCCCGGCGATCGCCGACCTGGCCGGGGAGCGGCCGCTGCCGGTGCAGGCCGAGCGGGACGGCGACGGCTGGCGGCTCACCGGCCGGCTGACCTGGGCCTCCAACCTGTTCGACGACGCGGTCGTGGTCGCTCCGGCGCGCACGACGGACGGCGGACGACTGGTGGCGCTCTTCCGGCTCGGCGCCGCCCAGCCGGTACCCGCACCGCCGCTGCTGGCGCTCAACGGCACGGGCACCGGCGCGGTGGAGCTCCGCGGCGTGCCGGTGGCCGCCGACGCGGTGCTCAGCACCGACCTGGCCGGCTTCCTCTCGCTGTGCATGCCGGCGATGCTGCTGCTGCAGACCGCGCTCGCGGTGGGGCTGGCCGACGCCGCCCTACCCGCGGCCGCCGGGAACCTGACCGGTCCCAACCGGACGTTGGTCGCCGACCACCAGGAGCTCACCGAACGGCATGCCGAGGTGGCGACCCGGCTGGGCGCGCTGGCGGCCACGCCGGACGCAGCGACCCGCGCCGGGCTCGCGCAGCTGCGCCTGGACGCGATGCACGTGGCCGCCGACGCCGTCCGGCTGGAGAGCACCGCCGCGCTGGGCAGCGGATTCCGGGCCGACAGCCCGACCAGCCGCCGGGTCCGGGAGGCCGCGTTCCTGCCGGTGCAGGCGCCGACCGAAGGTCAGCTGCGGGTGCAGGCCGGGCTCACCCCCACCGCCTACCGACAGCCCGGTAGCCGAAGTTCGGCTTGATCTCGCTGTTGAGGAACCGGCCCTTGCTCTCCGCCCGGAGCAGCGAGAGCGCCCGCTCGGGCGGCACCTCGAGGTAGTGGTAGACGCGGCCGTCGTGGAACACGATCTCCAGGATGCGTTGCTCCTCGTCGTAACCGACCGAGGCGATGTTCGACGACTGCACCCGTGCTCGCTGCATCGCTCCCCCAACGGGACGACGACGAATCACATCATTGTGATTCCCGCGCGCCCCGATGGCGACATGTCGACAGCTCGACCTGTGGTCCCAGCGACACCGGCGGACTGTCGTACCCGCGTGGACACTGGACGGCGTGCCTGCCCCCGACACGGCTCTCGCCCGGTTCTCCGCGCCCACCCAGGCGTGGTTCACCGGTGCCTTCGAGCAGCCGACACCGGCCCAGGAGGGCGCCTGGACGGCGATCAGCAGCGGCGAGCACGCGCTGGTCGTCGCCCCCACCGGGTCGGGCAAGACGCTGGCGGCGTTCCTCTGGTCGCTGGACCGGCTGGCTGCCACCCCGCCGCCGGAGGACCCACTGGCCCGCTGCCGGGTCCTCTACGTCTCGCCACTGAAGGCGCTGGCCGTCGACGTCGAGCGCAACCTGCGGGCACCCCTGGCCGGCATCGGCCAGGCCGCCGCCCGGCTCGGCCAGCCCCGCCCGGAGATCGCCGTCGGCATCCGCTCCGGTGACACCCCGGCCGACGAGCGGCGCACCTTCGCCCGTCGCCCGCCGGACATCCTGATCACCACCCCCGAGTCGCTGTTCCTGCTGCTCACCAGCCAGGCGCGGGAGGCGCTGCGTGGGGTGGAGACGGTCATCCTCGACGAGGTGCACGCCGTCTGCGGCAGCAAGCGCGGCGCCCACCTGGCGGTCTCCCTCGACCGCCTCGACGAGCTGCTCGAGCGACCGGCCCAGCGGATCGGGCTGTCGGCGACGGTCCGGCCGATCGAGGAGGTGTCGACCTTCCTGGCCGGTGGCCGCCCGGTGCAGGTCGTCGCGCCGCCGTCGGTCAAGCAGTGGGACCTGTCGGTCGTCGTCCCGGTCGAGGACATGAGCCAGCTCGGCCAGCCGACCGGCGAGCTGGCGGGGGCGGCCGCGGGCAACCAGCCCCGGACGTCGATCTGGCCGGCGGTCGAGGAGCGGGTGCTCGACCTGATCGAGTCCCACCGCAGCACCATCGTCTTCGCCAACTCCCGGCGGCTGGCCGAGCGGCTGACCAGCCGGCTCAACGAGCTGGCCTACGAGCGGGCCACCGGTGAACCACTGCCGCACGGCGCCAACCCGGCCGAGCTGATGGCCCAGGCCGGCTCCGGCGGCGGCGTGCCCACCGAGGTCAAACCGGTCGCCTCGGCCCACCACGGCTCGGTCTCCCGGGAGCAGCGCGCGGTCGTGGAGGAGGCGCTGAAGTCCGGGCAGCTGCCCGCGGTCGTCGCCACCTCCTCGTTGGAGCTGGGCATCGACATGGGCGCGGTCGACCTGGTGATCCAGGTCGAGTCGCCGCCCAACGTGGCCGCCGGGCTGCAGCGGGTCGGTCGGGCCGGGCACCAGGTCGGCGCGGTCAGCGAGGGCGTGATCTTCCCGAAGTTCCGCGGTGACCTGGTGCAGAGCGCCGTCGTCGCCGAGCGGATGCGGGCCGGGGCGATCGAGTCGACCCGGTACCTGCGCAATCCGCTGGACGTGCTGGCCCAGCAGATCGTCGCGATGGTGTCCGAGCGCCCGCGCACCGTCGACGACGTCGCCGCCGTGCTCCGCCGCTCGGCCGCCTTCTCCGCGCTGCCGGACTCGGCGCTGCACGCGGTGCTGGACATGCTCGCCGGGCGCTACCCGTCCGACGCCTTCGCCGAGCTGCGCCCGCGGCTGACCTGGGACCGGGTCACCGACACCCTCACCGCCCGGGCCGGCGCGCAGCGGCTGGCGGTCACCAGCGGCGGCACGATCCCCGACCGCGGCCTGTTCGGCGTCTTCATCGTGGGCTCCGAAGGCACCGGCGGACGGCGGGTCGGCGAGCTGGACGAGGAGATGGTCTACGAGTCCCGGGTGGGCGACGTCTTCCTGCTCGGATCGTCGTCCTGGCGGATCGAGGAGATCACCCACGACCGGGTGCTGGTCAGCCCGGCGCCCGGCCTGCCCGGGAAGATGCCGTTCTGGCACGGCGACACCCTCGGTCGGCCGCTGGAGCTGGGCCGCGCGCTGGGGGCGTTCCTCCGCGAGGTCGGCTCGGCCACCCCGGAGGCGGGCACCGAACGGGCCCGCGCGGCCGGGCTGGACGAGTGGGGTGCCGCCAACCTCTTCGCCTACCTGGCCGAGCAGAAGCAGGCCACCGGCCACCTGCCCGACGACCGCACCCTGCTGGTCGAGCGGTTCCGCGACGAGCTCGGCGACTGGCGGCTGGTCGTCCACTCCCCCTTCGGCGCACAGGTCAACGCCCCGTGGGCGCTGGTGCTCGCCGCCCGGCTCCGCGAGCGCTACGGCCTCGACGTCGCCTCGATGCACTCCGACGACGGGATCGTGCTGCGGCTGCCCGACACCACCGGCGAGGCGCCCGAGGCCGACCTGGCCGTGCTCGACCCGGACGACGTCGAACGGGAGGTCACCGCCGAGGTCGGCAACTCCGCGCTGTTCGCCAGCCGGTTCCGCGAGTGCGCCGCCCGCGCGCTGCTGCTCCCCCGCCGCGACCCGCGCCGCCGCACCCCGCTGTGGCAGCAGCGCCAGCGCGCCGCCCAGCTGCTCTCGGTCGCCAGCGAGTTCTCCTCGTTCCCGATCACCCTCGAGGCGGTCCGGGAGGTGCTGCAGGACGTCTACGACG
>JAOPVN010000192.1 GCA_025966175.1 Modestobacter sp.
GGCGTCGTCGTCCGGCTCGGCCGCCAGCGGGGTGGCCGGTAGCTGGGGTGCCGGTGGCGTGAGTGCGGCGAGCTGGTCGTCGTCCAGCGGGTCGGCGAAGCCGGTCCACTCGAAGGGCCCGCCGACGTAGGCGTGCAGCACCGAGAACGCCGTCAGGTCGATGACCTGCACCGTGCGCGGCAACCGGTCCAGCAGCAGGGCGTCGCGCTGGCGGGCGGTGCGCGGCCGGGTGGAGCAGGTGATCTCCGCACCGCCGGCGGTGAGGCTGACCCAGGAGACGTCGGGACGTCGGGCCAGTGCCTCGGCGACAGCCCCGGCGGCGGCCGGCTGCACCCGGACGCGCACGAACCAGCTGGGCTCGGTCGCCTCCGGGGCCGTGAGGCCCAGCACGCGCACCACACCGTCTGCCCGCAGCCGTCGCCAGCGGCGGGCCACTGTCTGCTCCGAGACGCCCAGGACGGCGGCCACCCGGCTGAACGGGGCGCGGCCGTCCACCTGCATGGCGTGCACAATCTCCCGGTCGACGCGGTCCACCACGGGGAGGATCCTGCACCACGACCCAGCGCGATGGAGGATCGCGTCGGAGATGGCCCTTCGAGGGTCCAGCTGTCGCAGACCTGCCGCACAGTGTGCGAATGCGCAAGTGGTTGCCGCTGGTCGCGGTCTGCACCGGCACGTTCATGCTCCTCATCGACGTCACGATCGTGAACGTGGCGCTGCCCGACATGGCCATCGACCTGGGGACGACGTTCAACCAGCTCCAGTGGGTGGTCGACGTCTACGCCCTGGCGCTGGCCGCGTTGGTGCTGGGCGCGGGATCGCTGGCCGATCTCTACGGCCGGCGGCGGCTCTACCTCATCGGGCTGGTGGTCTTCGCGGTCGCGTCACTCGCCTCCGGGCTGGCGCCGAACGCCGGGTCGCTCATCGCGGCACGCGGTGTCCAGGGGATCGGTGGCGCGATCATGTTCGCCACCACGATCGCGTTGATCAACACCAGCTACGAGGGCCGCGACCGCGGGACGGCGTTCGGCGTCTGGGGCGCGGTGGTCGGTGCCTCGGCGGCGCTCGGGCCGATCCTCGGAGGTGCGCTCACCGAGCTCTCGTGGCGGTGGATCTTCCTGGTGAACCTGCCGGTGTGCGTGCTGGCGGTGGCCCTGACCCTGATGGCCGTCGAGGAAGCGCGGCAGCCGAACGCCCCCCGTCCCGACGTGCCCGGCATCGTGCTGTTCAGCCTGGGCGCCGGCGCGGTGGTCTTCGGGCTGGTGCGCGCCGCGTCCGACGGCTGGGACCAGGTCGAGGCGTGGAGCCCGATCGTCGGCGGACTGGTGGTGCTGGCCGGGTGGATCGCCGTGGAACTGCGCAGCCCTGCGCCGATGCTCGACGTCGGGCTGTTCCGGTCGCCGTCGTTCACCGGGATCATGCTCGGGGCGCTGGTGCTCAACGGTGCCGCGTTCGCCGAGCTGGTCTACATCTCGCTGTGGCTGCAGACCATCGGCGGGCTCTCCCCGCTCCAGGCCGGTTACGTGTTCATCCCGTTGTCGGCGCTGAGCTTCGGCGTCGCCGCGGCCGCCGGCCGGTTCCTGCAGACCCGGCCGCCGCGCGTGGTGCTGAGCGTCGGCCTGCTGCTCGTCGGCGCCGGAGGCCTGCTCATGACGCTGGTCGACGCCGGCTCCACGTGGCGCGTGCTCCTCCCCGGCCTGGCGGTGCTCGGGGCCGGGGCGGGCATGGCGAACCCGACGCTCGCGTCCGCGGCGCTGGCCGCCGTTCCACGCGAGCGCAGCGGCATGGCCTCCGGCGCGGTCAACACCGCCCGGCAGCTCGGCTTCGCGGTGGGGGTCGCGGTGCTGGGCACGGTCTTCACGGCCGGGTCGGTGTCGCTCCTCCGCGACGCGGGAACGCCGGACCCGTCCGGCTTGGCGTCAGCGCTCTCCGCCGGTCAGGCGCCTCAGCTCGTCGCGGGCGCCGACCCGGAGATGCGGGCCGGTTTCGCCGATCTGCTCGGTGCGGCATACGCCGACGGGCTTCGTGATGTCTTCTTCGCGTGCGGGGCGGCCGGCATCGTCGGCGGTCTGGTCGTGTTCTGGCTGGTCCGCTCCGCTCCGCCGGAGAGCGGCGACCGGCCCGATCCTCGGCGCGAGGCCACGCCCGCCGCCCGTTGACCGGGGGCGACATGTCGACATGGCCGCCCGTTGACCGAGGCCGACATGTCGACATGGCCGCCCGTTGACCGGGCCGACATGCCGACATGCCGACATGTCGGCGCCGGTTGCCCCGTCCTCGGGTAGCGGACGAGCGCCGCCGGCCACGACCGGGCACGGCCAGCGGGATGAGGCCGATCTCCCACCGGAGCAGGCTCATCAGGATGCTCCCGATGACGACCGCCAGTGCGATGACGAGGGTGACCGTGCCGATGGCTCGCACCGGGTGGCGGGCAGCGGCCGACCCGTCCGATCCGAGTGGACGGTAGGGGCGGCGCGGGACGTCATCGACCTTCTCGGCCCCGGGTTACCTAGGATGGGTACACGACGGACGAGTCGGCTGGGCGGTCGCGTCGGCGGGGGAGACCCCGCCGCCGAGGAACGTCCGGGCTCCACAGGGCAGGGTGGTCGTTAACAGCGACCCGGGGTGACCCGCGGGACAGTGCCACA
>JAOPVN010000214.1 GCA_025966175.1 Modestobacter sp.
CGCCGCGCCGAGTCCGACGGCGACGACCCCGAGGCGCTCGCCGCCGCCCGTCGCGCGCAGTCCCGGCTCCGCGCCGCCGGCCAGGACGCCTGAGACCCTCTCCGGCCCCCCAGCAGCCGACGGAGCCTGATCCCCGGTGATCACCGCAGTCCTGGTCCTGGTGGGGGTGCTGCTCGTCGGCCTGGTCGCTGCGTTCCTGTTGCGCCGCCGGTTCCTGCTCTCCGGACTGGGCGCGGTCACCATGTGGCTGCGCCCGCCGGGTGCGCCGCGGTGGGCCGTGGGCGTGGCCTGGTACTCGGGGGACACCCTGCTCTGGTACCGGGCGCTGTCGCTGTCGGTCCGTCCGAACCGGCGGCTGTGTCGCTCGCAGTTCCAGGTCGACGCCCGCCGGCGGCCCACCGACGAGGACCTGTCGCTGCCGGCCGACAGCGTGATCCTCACCGTCCGGACCGGAGCCGGTCCGCAGGAGCTGGCGATGGACTCCTCGACGGTGACCGGCTTCCTGTCCTGGATCGAGTCGGCTCCGCCGATCGACCGCTGACTCAGCTCTCCGGCGTCTCCGCGGTCTCGGCCGGTGTACCCGTGCGGGCCGCGCGCTGAGCGTGCACCCCGCTGTGCGCGCCGGGCTCCCACAGCACGTCGCCGTCCGGGTTCGCCGCCCGGGCCAGGATGAACAGCAGGTCGGAGAGCCGGTTGAGGTAGCGCGCCGTCTCGGCGTTGGTGCGCTCACCGTCAGCCGCCAGCAGCGCCCAGACGCTGCGCTCTGCCCGCCGGGCAACGGTGCGCGCGGCGTGCAGCAGCGCGGCCAGGGCGGTGCCGCCGGGCAGCACGAACGAGGTGAGGGCGGGCAGCTCCGCGTTCGCCGCGTCGCAGGCCGCCTCGAGTCGCTCGGTGTAGGCGGCGGTGATCCGCAGCGGAGGGTGCTCGGGCGCCTCCTGCACCGGCGTGGAGAGGTCGGCGCCGACGTCGAACAGATCGTTCTGCACGCTGCGCAGCAACTCGGCCACCTCGGCCGACGGCGAGCCCAGCGCCACGGCGACCCCGAGCGCGCTGTTGGTCTCGTCGACGTCGGCGTAGGCCACCAGGCGGGGATCGGTCTTGGCGACCCGGGACATGTCGCCCAGGTGCGTCTGCCCGGCGTCGCCGGTGCGCGTGTAGATGCGGGTCAGCCGGACGGTCATGCGCCCGAGCGTAGGCGGCGTCCCGGCCGCCGCCCCGTCCGCTCGGGCGAGCTGGTCGGCCATCCGCGTGCACGCAACTGTGTCCGCGTGCACGCAACTAGGCTGGGGCCCGTGGACTGCTTCGAGGTGACCGGTGGCGCGCCACTGCGCGGCCGCGTCCGGGTCACCGGGGCGAAGAACAGCGCGCTCAAGCTGATGGCGGCCGCACTGCTGGCCCCCGGGCGGACGACGCTGGACGAGGTCCCCGACATCCTCGACGTCTCGATCATGAGCGAGGTGCTCCGCCGGCTCGGCTGCGGCGTCACCTTCGAGCGCTACCCGCTCGTCCCCGGCAGCAGCCCCGGCGGTGGTGGCCGGGTGCTGATCGACGTCCCCGAGCGGCCGTCGACCGAGACCGACTACGACCTGGTGCGCCGGATGCGTGCCTCGATCAGCGTGCTCGGCCCGCTGGTCGCGCGGCTCGGCACCGCCAAGGTCGCCCTGCCCGGCGGCGACGCGATCGGCTCCCGCGGCCTGGACATGCACATCGCCGGCCTGGAGCGACTGGGCGCGACCGTCGTCAACGAGCACGGCTTCCTGATCGCCACCGCGCCGAAGCTGGTGGGCACCTCGATCTGGCTGGACTTCCCCTCGGTGGGTGCCACGGAGAACCTGGTGATGGCCGCCGTGCTGGCCCAGGGGACGACGATCGTGGACAACGCCGCCCGCGAGCCGGAGATCGTCGACCTGTGCCGGATGCTGGTCGCGATGGGCGCCCGGATCGAGGGTGCCGGCACGTCCACGATCACGGTGGACGGCGTCCGGGAGCTGCGGCCGGTCGAGTACACGACCGTGCCGGATCGGATCGTCGCCGGCACCTGGGCCATCGGCGCGGTCATGACCCGCGGTGACCTGGTCATCGAGCGGGCGGTGGCCGAGCACCTGACCGTCCCGCTGGAGAAGCTGGTCAGCGCCGGAGCCACGGTGGAGCCGCAGGTCGACGGCGTCCGGGTGGCGATGACCGAGCGGCCCCGCGGCGTCGACGTCGTCACGCTGCCCTTCCCCGGCTTCCCGACCGACCTGCAGCCGATGGCCGTGGCGCTGGCCGCGATCTCCACCGGCACCGCACTGATCACCGAGAACGTGTTCGAGGGCCGGTTCATGTTCGTCAACGAGCTGGTCCGGCTCGGCGCGAACGTGCGCATCGACGGCCACCACGCCGTGGTGCGCGGGCGGGAGCGGCTCTCCAGTGCGCCGGTGCTGGCCACCGACATCCGGGCCGGGGCCGGGCTGGTGCTGGCCGGCCTGCTCACCGACGGCGTCACCGAGGTCCAGGACGTGCGGCACGTCGACCGCGGCTACCCCGACTTCATCGAGCAGCTGCGCGGCGTGGGCGTGCAGATCGAGCGGACCCAGCGACCCGGCTGACGATCGGCCCTCGTGCAGGGGCCCGAGCCGAGCGGAGCGAGGTCCGGGGGGCACGAGGGTCCTTCATCACTTCCCGCCGAAGGAGAGCGCGAGCGCCCGGGCGCGCTCCAGGTCCTCGGGGAACACCAGCACGTCGGTGCGGTGAGCGGCCGGCTCGCGGATCGTGGAGCGGATGCCGGCGTCGGAGAGCACCGCGCGCAGCGCCAGCGCCGACTCCCGGCGGGTGAGCGTGGCCACCGGCGTCAGCAGCTCCTCCCGCGGCGTCGTGGTCGGGGAGCCGGAGGCGAAGGCCCAGCGGAGGAAGACCGCGATCAGGCCGAGGGTGATCAGGGCGATGACCGGCCCCACCGCGTAGTGCAGGCTCCCGGCGTCGATCGGCACGGCGGACCTCCCGTGGTGGGGGTCGGTTCCCCTCGAGCGAGTCTGCCACCGGCGCCGGCCCCGCGTGGCTACTGGCGAGTAACCGCCCTACACTTCGCTGGCATGCCGTTCCCTTCAGCGCCGAAGGACCGCGACCGCCCGTGGGTCATGCGCACCTACGCCGGTCACTCCTCGCCCGTCGAGTCCAACGCCCTCTACCGGCGCAACCTCGCCAAGGGGCAGACGGGCCTGTCGGTCGCCTTCGACCTGCCCACCCAGACCGGCTACGACCCCGATGACGAGCTCGCCGTCGGTGAGGTCGGCAAGGTCGGTGTGCCGGTGACCCACCTCGGCGACATGCGGGCGCTGTTCGACGGCATCCCGCTGGACGAGATGAACACGTCCATGACGATCAACGCCCCGGCGATGTGGCTGCTCGCGCTGTACCAGGCGGTCGCCGAGGAACACGGGCACGATGTCGCGAAGCTGGCCGGGACGACGCAGAACGACATCATCAAGGAGTACCTGTCCCGCGGGACCTACGTGTTCCCGCCGGCGCAGAGCATGCGGCTGATCACCGACATGGTCGCCTACACGGTGACGACGA
>JAOPVN010000234.1 GCA_025966175.1 Modestobacter sp.
GCGTGTAGGCCAGCTCCAGGTCGGCCGTCGCCCCGGCCTCCTGGATGTGGTAGCCGGAGATGGAGATCGAGTTGAACCGCGGCATCTGCGTCGAGGTGAACGCGAAGATGTCGCTGATGATCTGCATGGAGGGCTTGGGCGGGTAGATGTAGGTGTTGCGGACCATGAACTCCTTGAGGATGTCGTTCTGGATGGTCCCGGTCAGCTGGTCCGCGCTCACCCCCTGCTCCTCGGCCGCGACGACGTAGAGCGCCAGCACCGGCAGCACGGCGCCGTTCATGGTCATCGAGACGCTCATCTGGTCCAGCGGGATGCCGTCGAACAGCTGCCGCATGTCCAGGATCGAGTCGATCGCCACCCCGGCCATTCCGACGTCGCCGGGCACGCGCGGGTGGTCGGAGTCGTAGCCGCGGTGGGTGGGCAGGTCGAAGGCGACCGACAGCCCCTTCTGGCCGGCGGCGAGGTTGCGCCGGTAGAAGGCGTTGGACTCCGTGGCGGTGGAGAACCCGGCGTACTGCCGCACCGTCCACGGCTGGGTCGTGTACATCGTCGGATAGGGCCCGCGCAGGTAGGGCGCGATGCCGGGGAAGGTGTCGAGGAAGTCGACGTCGTCCAGGTCGGCCGGGGTGAACAGCGGCGGGACGGCGATCCCCTCCGGCGTCTCCCAGACGGCGTCGGCGACGCTGCGACCGGCGGCGTCCTCGTAGGCCTTCGCCCAGTCCGCGGACGTCGCGTCCGTGGCCGGCCGCCCCAGGTCGAGCCCACCGAAGTCGGGAATGCTGCTCATCGCTGCCCCTCCTCGTCGATGCCGAGCTGGCCGAGCACTGTGGTCAGGACGTCCAGGGCGTCACATCCGGCGTACACGTACCCGTCGACGCCGTCCACCCCCAGCGACGGCGACCCGGCCAGCCACACCTGGCCGGCACCGGCCGAGCGCAGCTGCGCGGCCAGGTCGGCGGCGCCGGCGGCGTAGTCCTTGTCGGTGCCGCAGATGCAGGCGACCGTCGTCCCCGCCTCCGCGAAGCCCTCGACGCCGTCGCCCGCGGGGGTCTGCAGCCCGCCCGCCCCGAAGAGGTTGGCGGCGAAGCCGGCCCGCGCGGTGTGCCGGGCGACCGACCCGAGCGTGGCCAGGTAGACCTGCGGCCTGGGCTGCACGGCCTCGACCCGGTCGCGCAACTCCTCGAACGCCGCGGCCGCCCGGACCCGGGGCAGCCCCCCGGCGGGCGGCGCTGCCGCCGGCCGGCGCTCCGGCAGCACCTCGGTGGGGTTGGGGAACTCGCTGACCCCGGTGATCGCATCGGTGCGGTGCGCCAGCCGCTCGGCGCGCTCGGTCCACGCGGCGCCGATCCGCTCGCCGACCAGTCCGGATTCCAGCGCCGCGGCCAGGCCGCCGGCCCGCTCGATCTCGGTGAACCAGGCCCACGCCGCCTGGGCCAGGTCCTCGGTCAGCGACTCGACGTACCAGGAGCCACCGGCCGGGTCGAGCACCCGCGCCAGGTGGCCCTCCTCGACGAGCAGGGTCTGGGTGGTGCGGGCGATCCGGCGGGCGAAGGCGTCGGGCAGCCCCAGCGCGGCGTCGAAGGGCTGCACGGTGACGACGTCGGCGCCACCGACCCCGGCCGCGAAGCAGGCGACCGTGGTGCGCAGCATGTTCACCCACGGGTCGTGCTTGGTCGTCATCACCGACGAGGTGACCGCGTGCTGGCGCTGCCCACGCGCCTCGGGTGCGGCACCGCTGGCCTCCCCCACCCGGTCCCACAGCCGGCGGGCGGCCCGCAGCGCGGCGATCGTCGTGAACTGGTCGGCGCTGGCGGAGAACCGGAACTCCAGCTGGCCGAAGGCCTCGTCCACGCCGAGCCCGCCGTCGGTGAGGGCACGCAGGTAGGCGACCCCGGACGCGACCGCGCAGCCGAGCTCCTCCACCGCCGAGGCACCCGCGTCGGCGAAGACGGTGCCGTCGACGACGACGGTGCGCAGGGCGGGGCGGGAACCAACGCGGTGGGCCTGGGCCCGGCGGGCCAGATCGGCCAGCCCGCTGAGGTCCTGGGCCTGGCCGGTCGCCGCCTGCAGGCCGAGGGGATCCAGGCCCAGGGAGCCACCGGGCGCCAGATCGGTGCGGCCCTCGACCAGCGACAGGAACGCCTCGGCCGCCGCCGGCCCGCCCTGCACGGTCACCGGGGCGAGGTCCAGGTAGACGCCGGCGAGCACGTCGCCCAGCGCCTCGACCGGGACGGCGTCCTTCCCCAGCACCAGCCAGAGCGAGGAGACGCCGTTCTCCAGGTCGGCGGCGATCGCCTCCCGGGTGACCGCCACGTCGGGATCGGCGTGCCGCTGCCGGACGTCCCAGCCCCCGGGGACGTCGACGTCGGCACCGCCGGCCACGGTCACCCCGGCGGCCCCGGCCCGGGCGCCGCGGACGAAGGGCGGCAGTCCCGGGACCCCCGCGCTGACGGGCAGGTCGCCGGCGTCCTCCGCGGTGTACAGCGGGGCGACGGTGACCCCGGTGGCGACCGTTCGCCGGAGGGCCTCCTCCACGGGGTCGGGCAGCTCGTCGTGGCCGGCCTTGCGCAGCACACCGACCACCAGGTCCCGCCACTGGGCGCGACTGGCCGCGGGGAACTCCCCGGCGAGCTCGAGGACCTCGGGGGCCTCCGGCTCGGCCGGCGGCCCGCCCTCGGGGCTGGCGGTCTGCTGGTCGGTGGAACTCATCGTCGGGTTCCCGCCTCTCAGGGTCGGCGATGGAGCGCGTCAGAAGAGGTCTACAGGGTTCAGCGGCCCGAACTGGCAGCGGGTACTGCCGCATCGGCCGCCAGCGCGTGCAGCGCGGTGCGCGCCATCAGCCGCACGCCGACACCGATCGCCCGCTCGTCGACGTCGAAGGTCCCGCGGTGCAGGTCCAACGGCTCGCCCTGGCCGTGGGTGCCCAGCCGGGCCAGCGCGATCGGCAGCACCTCGGCGAACCAGCCGAAGTCCTCCCCGCCCATGCTCTGCGGGGACAGCGCGACGCCCTCGCTGCCCACCGTGTCCAGCGCCGCGGAGCGCAGCAGGGTCACGCTGCGCGGGTCGTTGACCACCGGCGGCACGCCACGCACGTAGTCGATGGCGACCGTGGCGCCCGACGCGGCGGCGACCTCGGTGACGAGCCGGCGCACGAGGTCCTCCGCCTCGTTCCACACCGACCGGTCCAGCACCCGCAGCGTGCCGCGCAGCTGCCCGGTCTCGGGGATGGTGTTGGCCGCGACCCCGGCGCTGACGGCCCCCCACACCAGCGACAGGCTGGACCGGGGGTCGACCAGCCGGGACAGCAGCCCCGGCACCTCGGTGACCACCAGACCCAGGGCGTGCACCAGGTCGACGGTCAGCTGCGGGCGGGCGGTGTGCCCGCCCGGGCCGGTCAGGGTCACCTCGACCCGGTCGCAGGCCGCGGTGATCGAGCCGGTGCGCAGGCCGACCTTGCCGGCCGGCAGCGAGGGGTCGCAGTGCAGCGCGAAGGCGCGGGTCGCACCGGCGAGCACGCCCTCGTCGACGACCTCGAGGCCGCCACCGGGCACCTGCTCCTCCGCCGGCTGGAAGACGCAGCGGACCGTGCCGGGCAGGTGGTCCAGGGAGGCCAGCGCGAGGGCCACGCCCAGCAGCACGGTGGTGTGCACGTCGTGCCCGCAGGCGTGGCAGACGCCGTCCCGGGTGGAGGCGTAGGGCACGTCCTTGAGGTCGGTCAGGGGCAGCGCGTCGATGTCGGCCCGCAGGACGACGACCGGGCCGTCGACGTCCCCGCCGATGTCGCAGACCAGCCCGGTGCCCACCTTCAGCCGCCGCGGGGTGAGCCCGGCCGCGCGGAGCCGCTCCTCGAGATAGGCGGTGGTCTCGTGCTCGGCGAAGCCCAGTTCGGGGTGCGCGTGCAGGTGCCGGCGGACGCCGACCAGCTCGGCCTGGTGGGCCCGGGACCACACGTCCACGGCCCGGCCCGGGTCGTCCTCGGTCATGCGCCCCGTCATCCCCGCTCCCCCGTCACAGGCTGCCGGCCAGCGGCACCGGCAGTCCGTCGCGCAGCTCGGCGAGCAGGCTGTCGACGACCGCGCGCAGGTCCCCGTCGTGCGCGGCAGCGACGGCCCGCTGCCGCTGGTAGGAGGCGCCGACGGCGAGCACGCGCTCGACGTCGGCCAGCTCCTGTTCGCAGCCCAGCCGCCGGGCGGTGGGCGCGAGCTCCTCGGCGAGGTCGGTGATCGCCTGCCGGACCGGGCGCACGGTCCCCTTGTCGTCGACCACGATGTCGGCGTCCAGGCCGTAGCGGGCCGCCCGCCACTTGTTCTCCCGCACCACCCACTCGGCGGGCACCGGCAGCGTGTAGCCCCGGTCCAGTTGGGTGTCGAACTGCTCGACCAGGCACTGGGCCAGCGCGGCGATCGCGCCGATCTCGTCCAGGGTGGGCAGCCCGTCGGCGATCCGCAGCTCGACGGTGCCGAAGTCCGGGTGCGGGCGGACGTCCCACCAGACCTCGCGGACGCTCTCGATGGCCCCGGCCCGGATCAGCGTCTCCATGTACTCCTCGAACTCGGCCCAGTCGGCGAGCTGGTGCGGCAGCCCTCCGGTCGGCATGCCCTCGAAGACCTTGGTGCGGGCGGAGGCCA
>JAOPVN010000236.1 GCA_025966175.1 Modestobacter sp.
GCAGTCGTGCGTTGGGGGATCAGGACGAAGGTGGTGGCACTGGCTGTGGCCAGTGTCGCCGTCACGGGCGCGGCCATGGTCGGGGTGAGCGCCTGGCAGAGCGGCCACTTCGCCGACGACGCCAAGACCGACGTGCAGGACATGGTCGACCACAGCATCGCGCAGACGGCCGACGGTGTGTACGACGTCGTCTCCACCCAGGCCGAATCGACCGCCGCGGTGGTCGACAGCGACCTGCAGGTGGCCAGCTACGTGCTGGCCCAGTCGGGCGGGATCGACCTGGGCTCGCCCACCAAGAACACCGTGAGCTGGGACGCCAAGAACCAGGTGACGAGCCAGGTGACCACGGTCGCGCTTCCCCGCGTCCTGGTCGGTGGCGAGTGGCTGGGCCAGAACGCCGACGTCGCCACCCCGACACCGGTGGTCGACCAGGTCCAGGGCCTGGTCGGCGGCACGGCGACGATCTTCCAGCGGATGAACCCGGCCGGCGACATGCTGCGGGTCGGCACCAACGTCGTCAGCGCCACCGGCGGCCGGGCGATCGGCACCTACATCCCGGCCGTGGGCGCCAACAGCGCCCCGAACCCGGTCATCGGCGCGGTGCTGGCCGGCCAGACCTACCGCGGGACGGCGTTCGTCGTCGACTCCTGGTACGTCACCGCCTACCAGCCGCTGTTCGACGCCGACAACCAGGTCATCGGCATGCTCTACGTCGGGGTGAAGCAGGAGTCCCTGCCGACGCTGCGTCAGAGCATCCAGAGCACCACGGTCGGCGAGCACGGCAGCGTCCAGGTGCTCAGCGCCACCGGTGACCGGGCCGGCTCGGTGCTGATCAGCCCCGACGGCTCCACCGACGGGACCAACGTGCTCGCCGCCAAGGACGCCGACGGCACGGCCTACGTCCAGCAGATCGTGGACGCGGCGCTGAAGCTGAGCGCCGGCGCCCAGGCGACCGTGCGCTACCGCGACGCCGACACCGGGACGCACACCGTCCAGGTTGCCTACTACCAGCCGTGGGACTGGGTCATCGCCGTGGACGCCCAGGACAGCGACTTCGTCGGCCCGGTCACCCGGCTGGACGAGGGCCGCTCGTCGATGTTCACCGCGCTGGTCATCGCCGCGCTGCTGGTCGCCGTCGCCGGCTTCATGCTGGCCTGGTCGATGGGCCGGCGCCTCACCGCGCCGCTGGACGCGCTGCGCCAGCGGATGGTCGAGATCGCCGACGGCGAGGGTGACCTGACCCAGCGGGTGGACGACTCGTCGCAGGACGAGGTCGGGGAGCTCGCGGGCGCCTTCAACCAGTTCGTGGACAAGGTGGCCGGCACCATCCGGGACATCGGGACCGCCGCCGGGTCGCTGGCGATCTCCGCCTCCGGCGTGGCCCGGGTGGCCGACGGGCTCAGCGAGCGGGCCACCCGCAGCCGGGACCAGGCGCGGCACGCCCACCAGGCAGCCGCCGACATCAGCTCCGGCGTCTCCTCCGCGGCCGCCGGTGCCGAGCAGATGGGCGCGGCGATCCGCGAGATCGCCCGCAGCGCCAGCGACGCCAGCAACGTCGGCCAGGGCGCCGTCGAGCTGGCGGCGAGCACCGAGACGGCGATCGCCGCGCTCGGCACCAGCTCGGCGCAGATCAGCGACGTGGTCAAGGTCATCACCGCCGTCGCCGAGCAGACCAACCTGCTGGCGCTCAACGCCACCATCGAGGCGGCCCGCGCCGGGGAGGCCGGCAAGGGCTTCGCCGTCGTCGCCACGGAGGTCAAGGAGCTGGCCCAGGAGGCATCCCGGGCCAGCGAGGAGATCCACCAGCGGGTGAAGTCGATCCAGGCCGACACCACCGCGGCGGTCGGCTCGATCAGTCAGATCGTCGGGGTCATCCGCGAGATGAACGACCACCAGACCACCATCGCCAGCGCGGTGGAGGAGCAGACGGCGGTCACCAACGAGCTGTCCCGCAGCGTCAACTCGGTGGCCGATGGCGCCAGCTCGGTGACCGAGACGATGAACGACGTCACCACCGACGCCGACCGCACCGCGGCCGACGTCGACTCGGCCCGCACGGCGGCCCGGGAGCTGGACCAGCTCTCCGGGGAGCTCAACCGGCTGATCGCCGTCTTCACCGTCTGACCCCGTTCCACCAAAATGGCCATTTTGGTGGAACTCTGGGCCGCCGGCAGCGCTTCAGCTGCCGGCGGCCCCTGCTGCGTCCTGCATGACCCGCCAGCGGGTGAGGTTGTACCGGGCGTCGACCAGGGCGTCGTGGGTGCCCGTGGGCTTGGGCGGCAGCGCCGGGCGGCCGACGTCCTCCCACCGCTGCCGCAGCTCCCGGGTCAACCGCGGGATGGGCCGCGGCAGGGCCGGCATGGCGCCCCACAGCTGGGCCAGCGCGACGTGGTCGTAGGCGGCGAACCACGCCCAGAGCTCGATCTCCTCCCCGGGGGCGGTGAGGAAGGACAGCAGGTCCTCGCGGATCCGCTGCCGGCTGCGCCAGGCCTTGTCCGCCGGGGAGGGCAGCTGGTCCAGCACGTTGCGGCGCACCCACGGGATCGCCTTGCCCTGGTCGAACTCGGTGCTGACGGCGTAGAACTCCCGGCCGGTCTCGTCGACGACGCCGATCGAGACCAGGTCGATCGTGGTGCCGTCCTCGATGAACTCGGTGTCGTAGAAGTACCGCCGCACGCTCACCCGCACACCGTAGGCGTCACCGCGATCGCCTCCACCTCGACCAGCTGGTCGGGGTATCCCAGCACGGTGACGCCGACCAGGGTGCTCGGCGCATCGTGGTCACCGAACGCAGCCCGGACGACGTCCCACGCCGCGACCAGGTCCGCGCGGTCGGCCGAGGCCACGTAGACCGTCGTCTTCACCACGTCGGTGAGGGCAGCGCCCGCGGCCGTCAGGGTCGTGACCAGGTCGGCCATCACCTGCCGGGCCTGGCCGGCCACGTCGCCGACCGCGACGGTGGCGCCGTCGGCATCCAGCGGGCAGGCGCCGGCGGTGAACACCGTCCGGCCGGGCCCGGTCACCGCGGCATGGGCGTAGGGCAGCACCCCGGTCAGCGCGGCCGGCCGGACGAACTCGATCGCATCGGACACCGCGCCATCATGGCGGCGCCCCTCCCTCAGGCGCCGTCCAGCGGCGGCCGCAGGGACTCCGGGCCGAACGGTCGGGCGCCCTCGTACGCGCGGATCGTCCGCAGCACCGTCGCCTCGTCACCCGGCCGGCCGATCACCTGGAGCCCGACCGGGAGGCCGTCGACGAACCCGCACGGGATCGTGGCGGCCGGACACCCGGCGTGGTTGGCGATGAAGGTGAAGCCCGTGCCCATCAGGTCGTCCGGGTAGGGCGATGCCCAGCCGTCGGGGGCGATCGGTGCCACGTCGGTCATCGTCGGTGTGCAGATCACGTCGTAGCGGTCGAAGAGCCCCAGGAACTGCGTGCGCAGCGCCGCCTGCCGGGCCAGCTCGGCGGCGTCCAACTGCGGCAGCCCCATGCCGACGCTGAGCTGGCCGTTGGGCGCCAGCAGCTGCTGGTGTCGAACGCACAGCTCCAGGAACCCGGGGGAGGCAGTGAACGGCGTGTCCGTGCCGAACACCGCCCACATCCAGTCCTCGTCGACCAGCTCCGGGATGGCGGCCGGGTCGTCGTCCAGCACCCAGTCCTGCGCTGCGACGACGGCCTGCAGCTGCATCAGCGCGCCCCGCATGTCCGCGCCCCAGGGATGGTCGATGCGGTCTGCGAACGCCTCGCTCCGGGCGCCCAGGCCCCCCAGGACGGCGATGGCCTGCTCGACCAGGCGAGCGACCTCGGGCCGCGGCTGGAGGTGGCCGAGGTCCAGGGACCAGCCCACCCGGAGTCCGGTCATGCCGTCGTCCAGCCCGCCGAGGACGTCCGGCGGCGCGGTGGTCAACGCCCCGGCGTCGCGGGCGTCCGGTCCGGCGAGCACCTGCTGCAGGAGGGCGACGTCCCGGACGTCGCGGGCGATCGGCCCCAGGCTGCCGCCGAGGCTGTAGCTGAAGCTGCCGTAGCTGGGGATGCGACCGGGCGTGGGGAACAGCCCTGTGGTCCCGCAGATCGCGGACGGGATGCGGATGGAGCCGCCGCCGTCCGAACCGACCGCCAGCGGCACCAGTCCGGCCGAGACACTGGCCGCCGACCCGCCGCTGGAGGCACCGGAGATGCGCCGCGCGTCCCACGGGTTCACCGACTCACCCCCCAGGCGGTGCTTCGACCGTGGCCAGACCGCGAACTCGGGCAGGCTGGTCTTGCCCACGATGACCGCGCCGGCGCCCCGGAGCCGTTCGGCCACCGTGCCGTCGCGCCCGGGCACGAACCGGCCGAAGACCATCGACCCACCCGACGAGGCGATGCCCTCCGTCCAGACCTCGTCCTTCACCGCGACCGGGACACCGTGCAGGGGCCCGAGCTCCTCGCCACGGGCGACGGCGTCCTCGGCCCGGCGCGCCTGGTCCATCGCCCGCTCGGCGGCCACGGTGATGAACGCGTGCAGCGACGGCTCGAGCACCTCGATCCGGGCCAGACAGTGCTCCAGGAGCTCCACCGGGGAGAGCTGGCGCGCCCCGATCAGCGACCGCAGGTGGTGCGCCGATGCCCAGCTCAGTTCGTCGTCCAACGACCGCTCCTGTCACCGGGCCGGGAGCCGCCGACCCGTCGTCGGCCGGCCGGCCGCAGCCGATGCTAGTGGCAGGACACCGGATTCAGGGTAAAGAGTTCAATTCGACGCCGCCGTCAGCGGGCTCGGCCGGCCTCCACCGAGTTGGGGCCGAACTCGCGGCCCTGCAGGTCGGCGATCTCCCGCTCGAGCCGGGGGACGGCGGTCTTCGACTGGGCCAGGACGAGCTTCTCCCCCAGCACCCCGGTGACCAGCTGACGCCAGGCCGCGACCACGCCGACCGAGCGCGGAACGAACACCCGCCGGCCCCGCCGCTCGAGGTTGCCGACCAGCGCCTCCGCGCAGTCGCCCACCGAGGTGTAGGCGCCCAGCGGCCCCGGGAGCTTGGCGAGGGTCTCCTTGAACGTCGGCAGCGCCGCCTTGGTGTCGCGGACCATGTCGGTGTCGATCCAGGTCGGGTGCGCGCTGCCGACGGTGATGCCGCGGTGCGCGACCTCCAACCGCAGCACGTCGCCGAAGCGCTCCAGCCCCGCCTTCGCCGCGCAGTAGGCGCTCATCCCGGGCAGCACGGTGAACGCCGCGGCAGAGCTGACCAGCAGCACGTGCCCCCGGCTGGCGGTCAGCGCCGGCAGCGCGGCCCGGGCGGTGAGCATCGCGCCGATCAGGTTCACCTCGATGGTCCGGGACAGCGACCGCGCCGACGCGGTCGCGACGGTGGTCAGCGGAGCGATCCCGGCGTTGGCGACCACGGCGTCCAGCCGGCCGAACGTGTCCACGGTGCGCTGGACGGCGACGTCCAGCGCGGCCGGGTCGGTGACGTCGGCCTCCACCCACAGGTGCTCCGGGCCGAGCTCGGCCGCGACGGAGGCCAGCAGCTCGGGCTCCAGGCCGACGAGGGCCACCCGCGCGCCGCGGGCGGCGGCCTTGCGGGCCAGTTCGGCCCCGATCCCCCGGGCGGCGCCGGTGATCAGCACGGTCTTCCCGGCGAGCGGGGACGGGGCGTTCGAGCTGCGGCGGGAGCGCGTCATCGCGTCCTCCAGGTGTCGTGGGCCGGGATCCGGCCGTCGTGTTGAGCATTGCTCAACAGCCGTTGTAGCGTGTTGAGCACTGCTCAGCAAGCCGGAGCGTCCCGTCAGCGAAGGAGCCGATCGGTGACCAGCACTCTCGAGACCCCTGCGACCGCAGGCGCACAGCTCTCCCCCGGGCGGGAGGTGGGAGTGGCCGTGATCGGCTCCGGCTTCGCCGGTCTGGGCCTGGCGATCCGGCTGCGGCAGCGCGGCGAGACCGACTTCGTCGTCCTCGAGCGGGGGAACGACGTCGGGGGCACCTGGCGGGACAACACCTATCCCGGCGCCGCCTGCGACGTGCAGTCGAACCTCTACTCCTTCTCCTTCGCGCCCAATCCGGACTGGCCGCGCACCTACTCCGGACAGCCGGAGATCCAGGCCTACCTGCGCGGCACGGCCCAGCGCTTCGGCGTCTATCCGCACTGCGTCTTCGGCGCCGAGGTGACCGAGGCCCGCTGGGACGAGGCCGCCCGGCGCTGGCGGATCCGGACGAGGGCCGGCGAGGTCAGCGCCCGGGTGCTCGTCTCCGCCGCCGGCGCCCTGGCCGACCCGGCCTACCCCGACATCCCCGGCCTGGACTCCTTCGCCGGCACGGTCATGCACTCCGCCCGCTGGGACGGCACGCACGACCTGACCGGTGAGCAGGTCGCCGTCATCGGCACCGGCGCCTCGGCGATCCAGATCGTCCCGGCGATCCAGCCGCAGGTGGGCAGCGTGGCGGTCTACCAGCGCACTCCCCCGTGGATCGTGCCGCGCGGGGACCGGCCGGTGAAGCCCGCGGCGCAGCGGATGTACCGCCGGCTGCCGGCGGCGCAGAAGGCGGTCCGCGGGGCGCTCTACGCGGCCCGCGAGGTGCTGGTGGTCGGCATGGCCAAGCAGCGGCGGCTCCTCAAGCCGGTCGGCAAGATGGCCCGGGCACACCTGGAGCGCCAGGTGCGCGACCCACGGCTCCGCGCGGCGCTGACGCCGGACTACACGATCGGCTGCAAGCGCATCCTGATCAGCAACGACTACTAACCGGCGGACAGTGCACCCAACGCGGAGGTGGTGACGGCGGGGATCGCCGAGGTGCGGGCGCACTCGATCCTCACCCGCGACGGCGACGAGCGGCCCACCGACACCATCGTGCTGGCCACCGGCTTCGCCGTCACCGACCTGCCGATCGCGCACCGCATCGCCGGGCGCGACGGCCGCACGCTGGCCCAGGTCTGGGACGACGG
>JAOPVN010000249.1 GCA_025966175.1 Modestobacter sp.
CGGTGGGACTGGCGCTGCCGGTGGTCCTCGGGTTCGACCCGATCCGGGAGACGATGGGCTGGGGACAGGTGAACCTGTTCCTCGTCGCGCTCGTCCTGGTCGACGTCGCGGCGCTGCGCCGCGGGAAACGATGGGCCGGGGTCGGCATCGGGCTGGCCACAGCGGTCAAGCTCACGCCGGGGCTGTTCATCGTCTACCTGGCGCTGACCCGGCGGTGGCAGGCCGCCGCGGTCGCCACCGGCACGTTCGCCGCAGCCACCGGGCTGACAATCGCGGCGGCGCCGCGGGCGTCGTGGGAGTTCTGGGTCCATGCACTCTGGGACACCGCGCGGGTCGGGCAGCCGGCGCAGACGGGGAACCAGTCGCTGCTCGGCGTCCTCGCCCGCTTCATGCTGCCGGCGCAGCCCAGCTGGTTGCTGTGGGCGCTGCTCGCCGCCGGCGTCCTCATCCTCGCCCTGCGGCGCGCAGTGCGGGCCTTCGCCCACGGGGACGAGCTCGTCGGCATCACCCTGACCGGCCTCGCCAGCTGTCTGGTCACCCCGATCGCTTGGACGCACCACCTCTACTGGGTCGTGCCGGCCGGGGTCGTCCTGCTCGACGTGGCGGCGGGGGCGCGCCTCTCTCCCGCTGCTCCGGCCATGCTGCGCCGCCAGCAGCGGCGGGTTCGTCGTGCCGCGCTCGCCGGGCTCGCTGCGATGGTCCTGGTGTGCTGGTCGAGCGTCATCTGGATCGCTCACGGGCTCTGCGGGGGCATCTGCAGCAGCCCTCCCGGCCAGCTCGGCCAGAACGCCTACGGCCTGGTGGTGATCGCGCTGCTGGTCCTGCTCCCCGTCCGCGCGGGCCCGGCGGGCACGGAGAGCTTTGCCAGCTCTTCACCTCTCTCCTCGACCGAGCGGCCGGTGGCTCCCTAGGCTCGGCGATGGCCCCCGGCAGATCGGCGGATGAGGTGCGTGCGATGCGACCAGTGCGGACCCTCCCGGCGCCGGTCCGCCCACCGAGTCGCCGGCGGACCGCCCTGCAGGTGCTCGCCGTCGTCGCGACCGCCGCGGCTGCCTCTCTCCTCATGCTGCACAACCTGAACCCGTCCTGGCACCACTGGTTCGACCTGGCCGTCTACCGCGGCGGGGTGCACTGGTGGCTCGAGGGCAGGCCGCTCTACTCCTTCCACGTTCCGCACAGCCGGTACGGGTTCACCTATCCACCGTTCGCAGCCGTGGTCATGACACCGCTCGCCGCGGTGCCCGAGGAGGTCGCCGGGGTCCTGGTCACGCTCGCCGGCAGCGTCATCGTCATCGCGGGCACGTGGGGGTTGGTGGCGCCCCTTGCCCGGCGAGCCGGCTGGACGCCCTGGTTCGCGGTGGGCGTGGCCGTGCCGGTCGTCTTCCTGATGGAACCGGTCCGGGAGACGCTGGGCTTCGGGCAGGTGAACCTGTTCATCGCCGCGCTCGTGGTCGCCGACGTGATCGGTGTACGGCGCGGCCGTCGGTGGGCCGGGCTCGGCACCGGGCTGGCGGCCGCAGTGAAGCTCACGCCGGCGGTCTTCGTCCTCTACCTGCTCCTCACCCGGCGCTGGCGCCCGGCGGCGGTCGCGGCGGGCACGTTCCTGGCCGCCACGGGGCTGGCGTTCACGCTCGCGCCCGGGGCGTCGCTGCGGTTCTGGGGTTCGGCGGTCTGGCAGGTCTCCCGGGTCGGCAGCCTGGAGAACCCGAACAGCCACTCGCTGCTGGCGGCCCTGGCCCGCCTGGCCCACCCGGCAGCACCCAGCCGGCCGGTGTGGCTGCTCCTCGCCGGCGGCGTCCTGGTCCTGGGGATGTGGCGGGCGGTGCAGGCCTCCCGCCGGGGCGACGAGCTCGTCGGCATCACCCTGACCGGGCTGACCGGCTGCCTGGTCAGCCCGATCTCGTGGGGCCACCACCTGGTGTGGGTCGTGCCCGCGACCGTCGTCCTGGTCGACGTGGCGGCGGGGGCGCGGCTGCACGAGGCCGTGCCGCCGTTCCTGCGCACGCACGGCCGGGCGGCGGCCCGCGCCGCCGGAGCCGGGGCCCTGGTGACGGTCGCCGTGTTCTGTTCGTCGCTGGCCTGGTACTTCAAGCCGCCGGTCCGCGGAGCGCCGCCCAGGGACGACCTGCTCGGGCTCCTGGGCCAGGACACCTACGTCCTCCTGCTGCTGGCCCTGGTCGTCCTGCTACCGATCCGGGCGCCTGCCGTCGAGCCCGTCGCGCCCCTCCGGCCGCCGGCGCGCGCGCTCACCGCCGACTGACGACGTGGCGCCGGCAGCCGGGCCGTCGGGTCAGGGCCGGACGTGCTTCAGCGCGAAGCTCAGCGCCACCTCGACCTGGCGGATCGTCTCCTCGATCACCAGCGAGCCGTGGCCGGCGTCGAAGCGGTAGACCTCGTGCTCCTTGCCCTGCGCGTCCAGCGCGGTCAGGTAGTTGTCGATCTGCCGGATCGGGCAGCGCGGGTCGTTGGCGCCGGCGACGACCAGCACCGGCGCGGCGACCGCGTCGACGTAGGTCAGCGGCGAGGAGCGCACGTAGACGTCGTGCACCTCCTCCGGTGACCCGCCGAACAGCGCCCGGTCGTAGGCGCGCAGGCCCTCCATCTCGTCCTCGTAGGCCGCCAGGTAGTCCGCGACCGGCACCTCGGCAATCCCGGCGGCCCAGCGCTCGGGCTGCGTGCCCAGCCCGAGCAGGGTGAGGAAGCCGCCCCACGAGCCGCCGGTGAGGATCGCGCGCTGCGGGTCCACGACCCCCTCGGCGACCAGCGCGTCGTACACCGCGCCGACGTCCTCCAGCTCGGTGAGGCCGGGCCGGCCGGTGAGCGCGTCCCGCCACTCGCTGCCGTAGCCGGAGGACCCGCGGTAGTTCACGTGCACCACGGCGTAGCCGGCGTCGACGTAGGCCGCGCGGCGGGCGCGGTAGGAGTCGTCGTCCTGCGCCTCGGGGCCGCCGTGCACCAGGAACGCGGTCGCGAACGGCCCCTCCCCGGCGGGCCGGACCAGCAGCGCGTGCACGTCCCCACCCGGGCCGGGCACCCAGCGGTCCTCGACCGGGTAGGCGGCCGGGGGCTCCTCGCCGGGGGCGGCGAGCACGACCGGCCCATCGGCCCGGCGGATCACCGGCGGCTGTTCCGACGACGACCAGGCCAGCTCCACGGTCCCGTCCGGGCGGGCGGTGGCGCCGCGGACGACGCCCTTCGGGGTGTCCAGCTGGACGAGACCTCCGGTGGCGAGGTCGTAGCGGTACAGGTCGCTGCGGGCGGCGTGGTCGTGGCCCACCAGAAGCGCCGAGCCGTCGGCGTACCAACCGGCCGTGACGTCACCGGGCAGGTCCAGCACCAGCTCGGTCTCGGTGTCGGTGGCGACGTCCCAGATCAGCAGCTCCTCGCGGCCGCGGCGCTCGTGGCCCACCAGCAGCCGCTGGTCACCGGGCACGGGGGAGAAGCTCAGCGCGTGCAGGCCGCGGCCCTCGCCGTCCCACTTGTCCGCGACCAGCCCCAGGTCGGCGGTGCGCAGCACGCGCAGCGCCGGGTACCGGGGGTCGCCGTGCTCGGAGTGGGAGTACACCAGCAGCGAGTCGTCCCGGGAGAGCGCGTCGACCGAGGCCGTGTCCGGGCTCGTGTAGAAGACCGTCGGGGTGCCACCGACCGGGGCGATCCAGAGCTCGCTGCCGTCGTCGGTGGACCGGCCGGCGAGGACCACGCGGTGGCCGATCTCCAGCCCGGCCGGGTAGGCCGGCCCCACCTCGGGCAGCGCCACGGCGTCCGGGCCGCCGCTGAACGGCTGGGTCATCCAGATGCCGAACTCGTCGCCGTCGGTGTCGGCGAACCACCAGATCGTCTCGCCGTCGGGGGAGAGCGTGGCGGCCAGCGTGCCGTTGGGCCGGTCGGTGACCTGCCGGTGCACGTCGGTGTCGCGGTCCCAGGCGTACTGCTCGACGACGCCGCTGACGTCGGAGGCGTACAGGCTGTGCTGCGGCGCGTCCTCCGCCCAGTCCGGCAGGCTGACCCGGGGAGCGCGGAAACGGGCCTGCCAGCGGGCGGTGATGTCCTCGGGGAGGGCGGGGACGGCGGTCGGCTCGGCAGTCACCCGTTCATCTTCCCCCCGCGCCGGCCCCGGTCGCCGCGCTGGTCGAGGGGGCCGGCGCCGGGCCGGTCAGGTCAGCACCGCGGACGTCGCCGATGAGCTGCTCCAGCACGTCCTCCAACGCCACCAGACCGAGCACCCGCTCGCCGTCCCGCACCAGCCCCAGGTGCGCACCGGAGCGGCGCATCTCCTGCAGCACCTCGGGCAGCGGCTCCTCGGGCGACACATCGACGAACGGGGTGATCGCCTGGTCGGGGATCGGCTGGTCACGCGACGTCGGCCCCGCACCGAGCACGTCCTTGACGTGCACGTACCCGACCAGCGTGCCGTCGTCCGCCCGCACCGGGTAGCGGCTGAAGCCGTGCTCGGCGACCACGTGCTCCAGGTCCCGGGGGGTGACGTCGCGCGGCACGGTGATGAGCGAGTCGGTGGACAGCAGCACCGAGCGGACGTCGTGCTGCTCGAACGTGAGCGCCCCCGCGGCCAGTTCGCTGACCTCGCTGCCCAGCAGCCCCTCCTGGCGGGACTGGGCGATCATCGACCGGATCTCGCCCTCGTCGAAGCTGGCCGACACCTCGTCGGTGGGTTGCACCCCGAACAGCCGCACGAAGCCGTTCGCGGTGACGTTGAAGAACCAGATGAAGGGCTTGACCAGCCGCACCAGCACGGCCAGCGGCGGGCCGAGCACGAGAGCGGCCCGGGCCGGGCCGGCGATGGTGATGTTCTTGGGGACCATCTCGCCCAGCACCATGTGCAGCACGGTGATCAGCGCGAGGGCG
The DNA here is from genome assembly GCA_025966175.1 of Modestobacter sp. Classification (GTDB taxonomy): domain Bacteria; phylum Actinomycetota; class Actinomycetes; order Mycobacteriales; family Geodermatophilaceae; genus Modestobacter. The sequence continues at coordinate 4,864 of JAOPVN010000249.1, forward strand.
ATCACCAGGGAGACCGGGTGCAGCAGCCCCTCGGGCGCGCCGACGGCGGTCAGCGGCCCCTCGATCAGGTGCGCGACGGCCGGCTCGCCGACCGCCCCGAGCCCGAGCGAGCACAGCGTGATGCCCAGCTGCGCGCCGGCCATCATCTGCGAGACGTTGCGCATCGCGGCCAGCGCCTTCTGCGCGCGCACCGACCCGGCCTGGGCGCGCGGCTCCAGCTGGTCGGCACGCGCGGAGACGAGGGCGAACTCGGCGGCGACGAAGAACGCGTTGCCCAGCAGCAGGGCCACCACCACGAGCAGGCTCAGCACCTCGTTCATGCCTGGGCCACCAGGTGCCCGCGGGCGGCGGCGTCGGCCTGCGCGTCCAGTGGCGTGGCCCGCAGCCGGGCCAGGCGCCGTCCCTCGAGGCCGGCCACGGTCAGCCGCCAGCCCACGATCTCGACCGACTCCCCCTCCTCCGGGAGGTGCGCCAGGCGCTCGAGCACGAATCCGGCGACGGTCTCGTAGCGGCCCTCCGGCACCGGGATGCCGGTGCGGTCGCGGACCTCGTCGGGGCGCAGCAGCCCGGACAGCAGCCACTCGTCGCCGTCGCGGCGGAGCTGGCGCAGCGGCCGGTCGGTCTCGTCGGTGATCTCCCCGACCAGCTCCTCGACGATGTCCTCCAGGGTCACGATGCCGAGCGTGGCGCCCCACTCGTCGATGACGAGGGCCAGCTGCAGGCGCTGCTCGCGCAGCAGGTCCAGCAGCGGATCCAGGTGCAGGGACGACGGGACGGCGAGCACCGGGGCGGCCAGCTCACCGGCCGTGCGCTGCCGCCGCTGCTCGTCCGGGACGGCGACCGCGTGCTTGACGTGCACCACGCCGGTGACCTCGTCGAGGTCGGCGCCGTAGACCGGGAACCGGGAGTTGCCCGACCGGATGGCGGCGTCGATGACGTCGGCCGCGGTGGCCTCGGAGCTCAGCGTCCACAGCCGGGTGCGCGGGGTCATCACGTCGGTGGCCAACTTCTCCCGCAGCCCGAGCGAGCGGCTCAGCAGGCGCGCGGCGATGGGGGACAGGTCGCCCTCCTCGGCCGAGCGGCGGGCGACGGCGGCCAGCCCCTCCGCGTCGCGGGTCTGGTCCAGTTCTTCCCTCGGCTCGATGCCGAGCCGGCGCACGATCCCGTTCGCCAGCGCCTGCAGCGCTCCGACGACCGGGCCGGTGACGCGGGTGAAGGCCCGCAGGCCGGGGGCGACGAAGGCGGCGGTGGGCAGCGGCCGGGCGATCGCCAGGTTCTTCGGGCCGAGCTCGCCGAGGATCATCTGCAGGAACGTGGCCAGCGCGATACCCAGCGCCACCGCGATCGGCGCGGTCGCCCCCGCGGGCAGCCCGAGGGCGGCCAGCACCGGCTCGAGCAGCCCGCCCAGCGCCGGCTCGGCGAGGAAGCCGACCACCAGGGTGGTCAGCGTGATCCCCAGCTGGGCGGCCGAGAGCTCGGTGGACAGCCCGCGCAGCGCCGTCACCACCCCGGCGGCACGGCGGTCGCCGGCGCGGGCGGCCTCCTCGGCCCGGCCGCGATCGACGGTGGTGAGGGAGAACTCGGCCGCGACGAAGAACCCGGTGAGCGCGGTCAACAGCACGGCCGCCAGCAGGAGCAGCCATTCGGTCATCGGGGACGGGGTGCCCGCCGGGCACGGCCGGGAAACGACGGTGCCCGCACACGACCGGGCCCCTGGAACGACTCAGGGACCGCCGATCGGCGGTCCCTGAGTGGATGGTCGGGGTGACAGGATTTGAACCTGCGGCCTCGTCGTCCCGAACGACGCGCGCTACCAAGCTGCGCCACACCCCGCGGTGCGTCGTCCACTGTAACCGACGCCCTCGCCGGCCCCGCGACCCCCTGTGGCCCAGCGGGGTCCTGCTACCGCGCGGTGAGGGTCAGCAGCGTGGCCTCCGGCGGGCAGGCGAACCGGAGCGGGGCGTACGGGCTGGTGCCGAGGCCGGCGGAGATGTGCAGCCACGTGCCGGTGGGGTGCGCCGGCGTGGGCTCGGACCAGCGGTGCAGCCAGCGCACGTGCGCCCGGTCGATGCCGCAGTTGGTGACCAGCGCCCCGTAGAACGGCACCCGCAGCTGGCCACCGTGGGTGTGCCCGCACAGCAGCAGGTCGTAGCCGTCGGCGGTGAACTGGTCGAGCACCCGCGGTTCGGGGGAGTGGACCAGCCCGATCCGCACATCAGCGGTGTGGTCGGCCGGGCCGGCGACGAGGTCGTAGCGGTCCCGCTTGAGGTGCGGGTCGTCGAGACCGGCGAAGGCGACCCGGACGCCGCCGACGGTCAGTTCGCCGGTCGCGTTGGTCAGGTCCAGCCAGCCGCGGGCGGTCATGCCGTCGCGCAGGTCCTCCCAGGGCAGATCATCGCCGTGCACCCGCTTGTGGTTGCGCTTGAAGTACTTCAACGGGTTCTTCGGCCGGGGCGCGTAGTAGTCGTTGCTGGCCAGCACGAAGGCGCCGGGGAGGTCCATCAGCGGGTCGAGCGCGCGCAGGGTCGCGGGGACGGCGTCCATCCCGGCCAGGTTGTCCCCGGTGGTGATCACCAGGTCCGGACGCAGGTCCGCGAGCCCGGCGACCCACTCCTGCTTGCTGCGCTGCCCGGCGGTCATGTGCAGGTCCGACAGCTGCAGCACGGTCAGCGGCGCGGACCCGGGCGGCAGCACCGGGACGTCGAAGCGCCGCAGCGTCCAGTGCGTCCGCTCGATCAGGCTCGCGTAGGCGACCGTGGCGGCGCCGGTGGCGAGGACGGCCGTGGGGACGGCGGTGGTCGCGCGCATCCTGCGAGCCTACGGGCGATGCCGGAGAACTCCGTCGTCCCCGGGCGGGCCGAGGTGGCAGGCTCAGCGCCGTGCCTGGACTGAAGGACCGACTGCGAGCCGACCTGACCACCGCGATGAAGGGCCGGGACGAGCTGAGCACCGCAACCCTGCGGATGGTGCTCTCCGCCGTCTCCGCCGAGGAGGTGGCCGGCAAGGAGGCCCGCGAGCTGACCGACGACGACGTGCAGGCGGTGTTGCGCCGGGAGGCGAAGAAGCGCCGTGAGGCGGCCGAGGCCTTCGCCGGCGCCGGGCGCGCCGAGCAGGCGGAGCGGGAGCGGGCCGAGGAGGGCGTGATCGCCGTCTACCTGCCGGCGCAGCTGGAGGACGCCGACCTCGTCGCGCTCGTCGCCGACGTCGTCACCACCACCGGGGCGTCGGGCATGAAGGACATGGGCCGGGTCATGGGCGCGGTGACGGCGCAGGTCGCCGGCCGGGCCGAGGGTGGCCGGGTCGCGGCCGAGGTGCGCCGCCAGCTCGGCTGACCGACCCCGCGACGCACGCGGGCCCCGGCTGCTGGTGGCTGCGGGGGCCCTCGTGCGTCGGGACCGTCAGGGAGCGCCCGGGGCG
>JAOPVN010000253.1 GCA_025966175.1 Modestobacter sp.
CAGGAGCGTCGTCAGCGGGGGTCCGGGGGCGGGCGGTCCCGCCCGGAGTGAGGACGGCGTCGTCGGCGGCCGGGGAGTCCGTGGCTGCCGACCGGGTCACCGTGCGACCGACACGTCGGCGTCGGGCTGCTCGGCCAGTACGTCGCTCGTGCTGTACCGGCGGAGCTGCTTGATCAGGGAGATGCAGGCGACCGGGGTGGCCGAGCCGTCGCCGGCGGGCACCGTGGCCTGGTTGCTCGGGCCGGCCTCCACGGTGTCGACCAGGGTGTGCAGCACCGCCCAGCCGAAGCCGTCGCGGGGCACGTCGACGCCCGCCGCGGTGGGCACCCAGGCGTCGATGCGCAGGCCCCCTCGGGTCGCCTCGAAGACCACGGTCAGCGGTGAGTCGCCCTGGGCGACCGAGGCGAGGGTGGCGCAGGCCTCGTCGACGGCCAGCCGGAGGTCCTCGACCGCGTCGAGGTCGAAGTCCATCCGCATCGCCAGGTCACCGGCCATCGCCCGTACTGCGGGGAGCTGGGTCGGCGAGGTCGGGACCCGCAGTTCCAGCCGCTCGGTGCGCCGCTCGCTGGTGGGGGCGGCGCCCGTCGTGTCGACCATGCGTCGTTCGCTCCTTCGTCGTCCCCACGCTCCCGGGCGGGAGCGCGGCAGTCCATCTTCGCGCACCCGCCCGCAGCTCCGGCGCGGAGCGCGAGCGACGAGAGGTCGCTCCACGGGCGAGCGTCCGGGCCTGACCCGGCAGCATCGACGGTAGACCGACCGCCCGGCCTGCGTTGCCCGCTGGGGCGACGGCGCAAACGTGTCGCCGGCCGCCCGGGTGACCGCGGGCTCCAGCGGGTTTGAGCCGACCCGGTCGTGCCCATCCCTCCGGCGTGAGACTGCGGCGGAGTGACGTGCACGCCCCGGGCTGGACCCGACGTCGCGCGGGGCGGGGCTTCGCCTACACCGACAGCGACGGCGTGCTGATCAAGGACGACCGGCTGGACCGGATCAAGGCGCTCGCGATCCCCCCGGCCTGGAAGGACGTGTGGATCTGCCCCTGGCCCAACGGCCACATCCAGGCCGTGGGCACCGATGCGGCCGGCCGGCGTCAGTACCGCTATCACGACCAGTGGCGGATCAAGCGGGACGCCGCCAAGCACGAGCGGGTGCTGGAGATCAGCCACCAGCTGCCCGACGTCCGGGATGCGGTCCTCGCCGCCCTGCGGACCCGTGGGCTGAACCGGGACCGGGTGCTGGCCTGCGGTGTGCGGCTGCTGGACCTGGGCGCGTTCCGGGTCGGCAGTGAGCAGTACGCCGAGGACAACGGCACCTTCGGCCTGGCCACGCTGCGCCGGGACCACGTCGAGGTGCGCGGGGAACGGGTGTTCTTCCACTACACGGCCAAGGGCGGCATCGACCGGGAGCTGGAGCTGATCGACCGGCCGACGGCGGTGGTGGTCCGGGCGCTGCTGCAGCGCCCGGCCGAGGAGGGGGAGGAGTTGCTGGGCTACCACCTGGAGGACGGCAGCTGGCACGACGTCACCAGCGACGAGATCAACGCCTACCTCAAGGAGATCAGCGGCGCGGAGATCACCGCCAAGGACTTCCGGACCTGGACGGCGACGGTGATGATGGCCGCCGCGCTGGCCGAGGAGCCCCCGCCGCGCAGCCGGACCGCGCGGAACAAGGTCGTGCGGCAGGCCTACGTGAAGGTCTCCGAGCAGCTGGGCAACACCCCCGCCGTCTGCAAGGCCAGCTACGTCGACCCGCGCGTCGTCGACCGCTACGAGCACGGCGAGACGATCGCCGACGCGCTCACCGAGGCGGCCGGGGCACCGGACGACCGGACGGCGCAGCGGACGCTGGAGGCCGGCGTCTGCAGCCTGCTCAGCGCGTGATCAAGGGAGAAGGACCCCGTCCCACCCACCCTTCGCAGGCTCAGGGCGGGCCCCTGGACGGGGCCTGGCCCCCACGCCTCGCAGGCTCGGCGCGGGGCCCTGCAGCGGGGCGTACAACGAACGACGGCGCCCCTTCCGAGAGGGGCGCCGTCGTCGTGTGACGTCTGGGGCGGCCCCGCTGCAGGGCCCCACCGCGAGCTCGCGAGTGGTGGGGGGCAGCGGGGTCCCTTTCTTAGGCCTTCTCGGCGATCGTGAAGAGGTCGATCAGGCCGGTGACCTCCAGCGGGCGCGTCACGGCACGGGTGTTGGCCACCAGACGCAGCCCGACGTCGCGGGAGCGCGCTGACTTCTGGGTCTCCACCAGAACGGCCAGACCGGCCGAGCCGAGGAACTGCACCCCGCACAGGTCGATGACGAGTGTGGGCGGCTGCTGCTCGAGCTGGGTGTCCAGCGACGCCCGGAGGACGGGCGCGGTGAACGTGTCGACCTCGCCGACGACGGTCACGGTGACCGTGCCGTCGTCGTCGGTGGACGTCGACAGCGTGATCACGTCGTCGAAGGGGGCTTCGTTCGAGTCAGCCGGGGCCGACACGTCGCGGGAGCCTTCGGCGGGTGAGTCGGATGAGGTCACGGACTGCAGCTCCTCTCAGCGGCGATGCCCGTCGGGCACGCCTTCGCCCGGACAATGTACTGCGGTACACGGCCCGGTCGGACACGGCCCGGGGCACGCGGGGTGTTCCGGACAGACCTTCCCAGAGGCCCTGGGCAGGCGATGGCTGGCTGCTCAACCGTGGCGCCCAACCTAGTCGCGCCATGATCGGCGCACCAATCCAGTGCCCGGGCAGCCCGCAGGCCCGCGGCATCCGGCGCCGCGGCCCTGGGCGGGGCGGATCAGCCGTCGGTGAGGTGCACGGCCCGCTCCTCGGGACCCTCCCCGCCGGTCGGGTCCTCGCCGGTCGCGATGACGTCGTCGGTGACGCTGTCGGTGAAGGAGTCGGCCCGGTCGGAGACGCCGTCCTGCTCGAGCTGGGGCGCCGTCCGGTCGGGGGACTCGGCCGCGCGGACGTCCCCGCTGAGGTCGTCCGGCTCCTCGCGGTCGAGCCGGCCGCTGAGGGACTCGCCCTCGGACTGCTCGGACGCCGTGGTGCCGAAGTCGGCGCTGGCCCCGGCGCGCTCGCCGGGGACCGGGGCGAACTCCGGGTCCTCGGCCAGCGCCGCGGTCGGGTGGTCGTCGTCGGCGATGTCGGGGACGCCCTCGTCCTCGTAGGAGATGTCGCGCGCGGTCTGGCCCTCGGGCTCCGTGGGCCGGGTGTCGCCGTCGTGCACCCCGGTGAGGCCGCGCTCGTCGTCGGGGAACTCCGCGTCGTTCAGGGCGGAGTCGGTCGCCGCGCGGTCGTTGGGGTCGGTCATGGTGGTGCCTCCGTTCTGCGTGCGGCGGCGCGCGCACGCTCGTCCGTCCGGTGGACGGGGGAGCCGGTCGGCTGACCGGCGTCGTGATCACGCCCTACCCGCCCGCCCCCGCGCCATGCGTGACGCGTCTCCCGTGGCGGGCGGCATGGCCACCGGCAGCCGGGGGTAGCGGCGGGGGCATGGCAGTCACAGATGAGGTCCAGCGCATCGGCGCACCGGTCAGGCGCTGGGCGCGCACGCAGAAGAAGGAGTACTCGCGCGGTGCGGAGCGGCCCCTCGGTGGCCTGTTCGGCGCGATGGGCACCTATCTGACTCTCACCGCGGCGGGGGCGGCGGCCGTCCGGGCCTCGGGTCGGGAGCTGCCCACCCGCATCCCGCTGGGCGACGCCGTGCTGCTCACGATCGCGACGTTCCGGATCGCCCGCACCATCGCCAAGGACCCGATCGCCAGCCCGCTGCGGGCGCCGTTCACCACGTTCCAGGGCCAGTCGGGTGAGGCCGAGATCGCCGAGGGGATCCGCGTCCACGGCGGCGTCAAGCACGCCATCGCCGAGCTGGTCACCTGTCCGTTCTGCCTGGCGCAGTGGACGGCGACGGCGCTGGTGTTCGGGTACGCGACCGCTCCGAGGGCGACCCGGCTGGCGGCGCTGACGATGACGATGGTCGCCGTCGCGGACGTCGGCCAGTTCGCCTACGACGCGCTGCAGCAGAAGGCCACGTCCGGCGAGGGCGAGGGCGAGGGCGACGGCGACGGCGAGGGGTGACCGCAGCGCGGTCACGCTGCGTGGCCGCCCGGTGTCGACCCGCCGGTCCTGCCGTGGATCGATGGGTCACCCCTCGGGGTGGCCGACTGCGTTGGGTAGCGGTCTCGCGCTGCCGGAGCGGTGCTCCAGCGCCTATCCTGCGATCTTGACGAGATCCCAGGTGTCGTGGGACGCCGAGGCCAGGAGGTAGAGCGTGCGGTCGATCTGGCGTGGCGCCGTCTCCTTCGGTCTGGTCAGCATCGGGGTGAAGCTGTACTCGGCGACCGAGGACCACGACATCCGCTTCCACCAGGTGCACAAGACCGACGGCGGCCGGGTGAAGTACAAGCGGGTCTGCTCGGTGGACGGCGACGAGGTCGAGTACAACGACATCGGCAAGGGCTTCGAACTGCCCGACGGTCAGCTGGTGGTGCTCACCGACGAGGACTTCGAGCAGCTCCCGCTGACCACCACGCACGAGATCGAGGTGCTCCAGTTCGTCGACCAGGAGCAGATCGACCCGATCCACTTCGAGAAGACCTACTACCTGGAGCCCGACGGCG